>USMI01000019.1 GCA_900555735.1 uncultured Eubacteriales bacterium
CGCATGAACTCCTCGCCGGTGATGGTCTCCTTCTCATAGAGGTAGGTGGCCAGCTCGTCCAGCTTCTCCCGGTTGTCCATCAGAATTCTGATAGCCTTGTCGTGCTGCTTCTGCACCAGCGCCACCACCTGCTGGTCGATCTTGGTCTGAGTCTCGGCGGAGCAGGCCAGAGAGGCGTCGCCGCCCAGATACTGGTTGGTGACCGTCTCCAGCGCCACCATGCCGAACTCGTCGCTCATGCCGTAGCGGGTAATCATGGCCCGGGCCAGCTTGGTGGCCTGCTCGATATCGTTGGAAGCGCCGGTGGTGACGGAGCCGAACACCACTTCCTCGGCGGCACGGCCGCCGGTAAAGGTGGCGATCTTGTTCTCGATCTCCTCCTTGGTCATCAGGTAGTGGTTGCCCTCCTCCACCTGCATGGTGTAGCCCAGCGCGCCGGAGGTGCGGGGCACGATGGTGATCTTCTGCACGGGGGCGGAGTGGGTCTGCATGGCCGCCACCAGAGCGTGGCCTACCTCGTGATAGGACACGATCTTTTTCTCATGATCGGTCATGATGGCGTTCTTCTTCTGATAGCCTGCGATGACCACCTCGATGCTCTCCTCCAGATCGGCCTGAGTGGCGAAGCGGCGGCCGTCACGGACGGCACGCAGCGCCGCCTCATTGACGATGTTGGCCAGCTCTGCGCCGGACGCGCCGGAGGCCATGCGGGCGATCTTGCTGAAGTCCACATCCTCAGCCACCTTGATCTTCCGGGCGTGAACCTTCAGAATTTCCTCGCGGCCCTTCAGGTCGGGCAGCTCCACGGGTACGCGGCGGTCGAAGCGGCCGGGGCGGGTCAGTGCCGGGTCAAGGGATTCAGGGCGGTTGGTGGCCGCCAGAATGATGACGCCGTTGTTGCCCTCGAAGCCGTCCATCTCGGTCAGCAGCTGGTTCAGGGTCTGCTCACGCTCGTCGTTGCCGCCATATTGCCCGCCGCTGCGTTTCTGACCGATGGCGTCGATCTCGTCGATAAACACGATACAGGGCGCTTTCTCCTTGGCCTGATTGAACAGGTCGCGTACCTTGGATGCGCCCATGCCCACGAACATCTCCACAAATTCCGAGCCGGACATGGAGAAGAAAGGCACATTGGCTTCACCGGCTACGGCCTTGGCCAGCATCGTCTTGCCGGTTCCCGGAGGACCCACCAGCAGGATGCCCTTGGGCATGGATGCGCCGATGTCTTGATACTTGCTGGGATCGTGGAGGTAGTTGACCACTTCCTGCAAATTCTCCTTGGCTTCGTCCTCACCGGCCACGTCGTCAAACTTGATGCCTTCGGCGGATTTGACGTAGACCTTGGCGTTGGACTTGCCTATGTTGAACATCATGGAGTTCCCGCCGCCCATCTTCTTCATCATGCTGCGGGAGATGACCTGCCCGATGCCGATGAAGATGACCAGCGGCAGCACCCAGCCCAGAATGTCCACCAGCAGGGAGCTCTGCTGGATCTCCTCGCCGGTGGTGGAGACGCCGGCGTCCAGCAGGCGCTGCACCAGCCCGTCGTCAGGAACGATAGCGGTTTTATAGATGGTCTTTTCATCCTTGCTGGTAAACAGGATGCGGTTGCTCTGCTGCTGGATTTCCACCTGACCGATCTTGCCCTGCTCTGTCATGGATACAAAGGTGTTGTAGTCCACATCCTTGATCTGATGCTCTGCCAGCCACGGCATGGCCAGCAGGTTGAACAGCAACACTACCAGAATAGCGATCATGTAGTAGTACAGCAGCGGTTTTTTCGGGGATTTCACTTCATTCATTTGGTATTTCCTCCGTATTTTCCGGGATGTTCTCCCGTTCCTCGCAGTTCATTTGCAGATCAATGGCCGACAGCGCCGCCAGCAGCGCGTGCCGCATGCCCTGTGCCGCAAAGTCGATGGCGTACTCGCCGTAGAGGCTGGCGGCCTCCGCTTGATCCTCCGTCACGTCGCTGCCCTCGCCGTGAACATAGCCCGGCAGCTCATTTTGCAGGATATCCTGAATTTTCAGGTCGTACTCCAGCTGGGCGGCGGACAGGGCCGCCACGGCAGGGGAGTGGCTCTTGGCGATGCTCCTTTGCAGCAGCAGATCGTTCTCCCGGTACTCCTGCCACAGGCACCGCAGCGACCGTTGGATCTCCCGGTGATCCGCCCGCTGGCAGCACCGGAGACAGCGGATGGTCTGCTCATACTGCCGCTCCAGCTCACAGAGCTTTCCGGCGAATATCCCGTTTTTGGTTGACATGGGCAACTCTCCCTTGTTAATCGATGGTACTATTATAGCAGACGAAACGCCATCCCGCCACTATCAGTTTGCACCCTATGTCATGACAAAATCCCCAAAATGTCAAAATGAAGTGACACTTTGGGGATTTTGTCATATAGAGGATCGTGGCGTTTCTGGTATAATAGAATCACACGCCGTGCTTTTCCGCCATACGCCCGGTCAGCAGGCGATACATCTGCCGGGCCAGACGATCCCGGTCCACGTCTTTCTTCTTGCAGTACTCCAGCAGCAGTCCCACGATGCCGTAGGTGCAGAAGCTCAGCGCGGCATCCGCGTCCTCATAGGGAATATTCGCAATAGGGCCCTTCCGCCGGATCAGCTCCTGCAGATAGGCACGGACGGCCCGTACCATCAGCCGCTCCACCTGCTCCCGCTTCTGGGAGCTCAGCAGCTTGCGGAGCATGGCGCTGGCCTCATCGGAGGCGGTGATGAAGTCGTGAAAGACCGCCTCCACGTCATCGGTCTCCATGCTGCGCTCCAGCAGCTTCTGGAACGCCTGCTCCGCCGACCACTCGATGACCTCCAGAATGTCCTGAAAGTGGTAGTAAAAGGACTGGCGGGAAATGCCGCACTCGTCCACGATATCCTTCACCGTGATCTTGTCGATGTTCTTTTCCTTGGAAAGCTTGATGAATGCGTCGGCGATCAGGGGCTTTACATTGACAGGCATATGAGACCTCCACCGCAGAAGTTTTATTACTTAGTTTACCATAAAATCCCACTCTTTGTCTATGAAGAAATTCCACGGAGGAACCGATCTCATGAAAAAAGCAGCAAAAATCACCATTACCGCCCTTTCCGCCGCCGCGGCCTGCGGCGCCGCCATCTATGGCGTGACCCATGTCCTGATGGATGTGGCCATGAATCGCCAGCCGCCCCGCCTGCGCAAGAAGAAGGGCGGCGCGTCCCGCCTGACCGGCGAGACGCCCAACGAGGGCTTCCGCGCTGCCCAGAAGGAGGCCTCCCGTCAACTGGCCGCCGCGCCCCATGAGGTGGTTGCCATCCAGAGCCGGGACGGCCTGCATCTGGCAGGCCACTGGTTCCCCTGCCCGGACGCCGAGCGGATCATCATTGCCTTCCACGGCTGGCACTCCGCGTGGCATTGGGACTTTGCCCTGATCTCCGGCTTCTGGCGGCGGGAACGATGCAGCGTCCTGTATGTGGAGCAGCGGGCCCAGCAGAACAGCGAGGGCGACTATATCGGCTTTGGCCTGACGGAGCGGGAGGACTGCCTTGCGTGGGCGCGGTGGGTGACGGAGCGGTTCGGTACGGCGCTGCCCATCTATCTGGCGGGCGTCTCTATGGGCGGTACCACCGTGCTGATGGCGGCGGATCTGCCCCTGCCGGAAGCCGTCCGGGGCATCATCGCTGACTCGGCCTATACCTCGCCTCACGCCATCTGGCAGCATGTGGCCCGGAAAAACCTGCATATCCCCTTTGTTCTCGGCGGCTGGATCGCCGACCGGGTCTGCCGCAGGAGACTGTCCGTCGGCTCGGACGAGTGCTCCACGCTGGACAGCCTTGCCGCCGGGAAAATACCGGTGCTGCTGATCCACGGCGAGGACGATCATTTTGTCCCGGTGCGGATGGCCTATGAGAATCAGGCCGCCTGCGCCTCACCCTGCCAGCTTCTGGTGGTGCCGCAGGCCGACCACACCATGAGTTATTATACGGACCGTCAGGCGTACGAGGAAGCGCTGCGCCGCTTCTGGGACGCATGTGAAGAATGAAACGCAACCCCCTCGTAACCGTATGGCTACGAGGGGGTTGCCGGTACTGTTCCAAGTGTGCGGAGTTTACTTGTAATATCCCAGATTCTGATAACCGTTTCCGCTGGGTTCGCTTTCAATCATGGTCAAAATGGCATCGCGGCAGCCCCGTACCATGACGTCCTGCTCCTCAGGCGCGCGGTTGACCATTTGGTTGGTGGGGCTTGTATAGAACCACAGTCCCTCATCGGCGGCAAGTCCCACACCGTCCTTGCCGGTGATGGCATCCGGGTCCAGACCAAGCTTATCCCGGATATCATCACGGGAATAAAATACCCACTTGGCTTCCGGCATGGTGTTTTCCCATTTGCAGGCACTGATGTCGCCGTCCTCAGACTTGCCGGGACTGTATACCTCGATCGTGTAGGCGTGGATATTATAGCGGCCGTAGGCATAGTCGATCAGCTCCGCGGCGGTGGGGTAGTCCTCATTTGAGCTCATGCTGTAAAAACCGCGGCCCGTATAATTCTGAAAGGCCTGCGCCATTTGGGAGGCGGTCTCCTTCATGAAGGGGATCTCGGCATCCTTGGGATCATCCGCGTCATAGGCGCGATAGCACCACGGATAAAGGACGGATTGAATACCGGTGTGCAGCGAGACAAGGGCGTCGATCTCGTGCTCATACATAAACTGCTGGAGCGCCTTGATCTCCGGCTCGGTGGCGGGCGCTGTACCGGCTGTCGTCCAGTTCACGTTGCCTACCTGCTGACCGTCCTTCGTCTCGATATCGTAGCGGTTCCACTGGTAGTCGAATGTGCGGTTCATATCGATCCCGCTTGTGCGGGGATCGTCGCCAAGAATACCGTTCTCATCCCAGTCGGGGCTTTCCATGCCAAACACGGGCAGGTCTCTGGAGGGCGTGTCGTCGGTCTTTCCACGATAGAGCGTGGCGATGAAGCCGTCTCCGTCAATGTCTGTATAGGGATCGCTGTACGGGATGTTGTCCCCGTTGGCGTCTCTGGGCCGCAGGTTGGGGCGGTTGTTGATGACAAAGGACTGCTCATAGCCGTCTGGGTTGATGACGGGGATGATATAGATGATGTAGTTGTCCAGCAGTCCCTTTACATAATCGTCCCCGGAGCAAAGGGTCAGCCACCATGCGGTATACATAGCGGAGGATGCGCTTTCACGTTCGCCGCCGTGTATGTTGGCAAAAACGCCGATCCCTGTTTTTTCTTCGGCAGGGATCGCTTTGTTGGTGATCTCCATGCACCAGAAGTCGCGCTCCTGCCACGAGGTGCCGATGGAATAGAGCGCGGTGATATCGGGATAGGCTTCGGCCATCTTGGAAAGCTGAGACTCAAGCTCTGCGAATGTGTAGCGATAATTCCAGTCAATGTCCAGGCCCTCCGGGATCTCGCTGGGTGCATCGGGCCGGGCGTCCATCGACAGCAGCTCCGCCTTTTTGCTGCTTGCAGCGCCGCTGCTGCCGCAGGCGGAAAGTCCCAGCACAAGAACGAGGGAAAGACAGAGGCACAGAATCTGTTTTGCGAGTGTTTTCATTCTGGTTCTCCTTTCTCAGAAGCTTGAAGATAAAAACTTTATCAAGCTATCACTTTAGCGTGATAATATATTACATAATTTTTCCATAGTAAGCAACAGCAAAATTTTATAAAATTCCGCGCCGCCTTTTTGAAAACTATTGTGTAGGGTGACGGAAGTTGGACATAAGAAAAACCTCGTAACCGGCATGGTTACGAGGTTTTTATCTGGAGGTGACACCCGGATTTGAATTGGAAAGGGGCGGCGTCCTTTTCAACGCAGCATATAAGTGCTGCGTTGAAAAGCGACTGGCTATTGTTTTACTGATCGGAGGGAAGGACTATGCTGTTTTGACGGACGGGGCCGGTGGAGCCGCGAACGATCAATGCGGGCTGACAGCGGACTTGAAAGCATGCCGCGTTGGAAGCGGATTGGTTGTTGACAAAGATGTGAGTGCGGCTGAGCAGCGTAGACAGGGCGGACTGCGCCACAATATCGGGGTGATGCTCGATGGTGGTGAGGGAGACGCGGGAAAGGTTGGAGAACAGCAGGTTATCGGATCCGATGACGGAAAAATCCTCCGGGATTCGATAGCCTCTTTCAATCAATGCATCCATGACGCCGTAGGCCGTCATATCGTTGAGACAGATGATGCCTGTGATGTCGTTTTGAAGCAGCTTTTTGTTCTGAACCAGAGAGCGGCCCATCTGATAGTAAAAGGACTTCTCTTCCAAAATGGCGTTCCAGTTACTGTTTCCGGCAAGCACCAAAAGATGATCTTCGGAGACAGACTTCCGCACCTCGGACAGAACGCCGGCCACACGGGTAGCGCGGGAGGTGGAAGCGCGGTCGGAGGAAGACGTCAGAACTGCGATGTTGGTGTGTCCCAGAGAAAGCAAATGCCGCGCGGCAAGAACACCGGCTTCAAAGTTATTCAGCTCTACAATATCGCCGGCGACATTATTAGACTTGTCGCAGATGGTCACAATGGGGATCTGCTGCAAGGCATCGTGAAAGATCTGGTCGTTATCCGGCGGGAAAAGATAGATGATCCCTAAGAAATTCTGATTCAGTGCCATCCGTACACAGGCGGCTTCCAACTCAGGGTTGTGATAAGTAAATGCGGCGACAGTGGTGATCTGCTGCTGTACAGCGTCTCGATCGATTCCTTGAATCATGGAGGTATAGTAGGGGTTGTTCGGAGTGACAGAGATGACCAGAACGCTTCTGGAAGAAGCTGGGGGGGCGGTGCGTCGAAATTGATAATTCATTTCGGCGGCGGTATTCAGAACCTTTTCGATGGTAGCGGCAGGGAAGGAATGCGATTTTTGGTTCAGGATCATGGAGACTGCGGACTGCGATACGCCGGCAGCGGCGGCGATATCACGCATGGTAACGCCTTTGGTTCGCATAGGTGACCTCCTGAAGGGTGCGGCATCATGATGTTATTACGGTGTGCACCTGAAAGTTTTCTTGGGTGTTGCTTGAGCGATACCCTTTTATTATAACATGGCTGCCGTTACTTTACAATCGAAAGTTTAATAATATGGAGCGAAGAGTACAAAGAAAAGTCTGAAATTACAGATGAATAATATTAGTAATATTATGAACGACAAAGCGAAAAGAAACAACTGGGAGATATATACAAAAAATACAAATTCAATTTGTGTAAAGCGATAAAAATAAATAGAATCACGAAAATAGTTAAAAAATAAACAAAAAAATCTAAAAATAGGGATTGATTTTTGATGGGAGCGGTGATACACTTTAGAAAAACAAGACAGAAAACGACAAAAACACCTTTAAATATTAGTAATATATTACTAACGTTGCGGGATGCTAGGGAGAGTGTGAGAGTATGGCGAAGATTTATTTGATACGACACTGCGAATCAGAGGGAAACGCCACGCGGCGGACTCAGGCGCAGGTGGACGCTCTGGTAACGGCCAAGGGCTATGAGCAGAGTGAGATGCTGCGCCGCCGCTTTCGGGACATTCCCTTGGATGCGGTTTATTCCAGCGATTCGTTCCGCTCGGTGATGACGGCGGAGCCTATTGCAAAGGAAAAGGGGTTGCCCATTCGCGTCAGGATCTCTCTGCGCGAGGTGACAACCGGCGTTTGGGAGGATATGGCCTGGGGCAATATCGCCAGCGAATATCCTGAAGCCAATCGCGTGTGGGCGGATACTCCGTGGGAGAATATTACGCCCGGCGCCAGCACGTTCCGTCAGGTGGCGGAGAATACGATCCATTGCCTGCGGCGTATTGCCACCGAGGTGGGGGAGAATGGCGCGGCGCTGGCGGTCTCGCATTCCTGCACCATTAAGGCAACCTTGTGTGCCGTTTTAGGCAAGCCTATAGATCATGTAAAAGAATTCGGCCACGGCGACAATACGTCGGTCTCACTTCTGAATGTGGATAAGGACGGCAATATCGCTGTGGAGTTTATGAATGATGATTCCCATCTGCCGTCCCGGCTCAGAAGGGCGTGGGGCGGCGTGGCCGGCAGCGAGATCAATATGGCGGTTTCCCCCTGCCGTTATCCGGAGCAGAAAGAGGAACTTCTGCGTCTGGCGGCAATGGATGCGCAGGAACGCGGCGTGGGCTTTGATGAGTCTCTGTTCCTACGGGAAACGGAAGCGCTTCTGGCAGAGCGTCCCGCGCATGTGGCGCTGTCGTATCTGAACGGAAAGCTCACAGGCTTCATTCGCTTCTGGCAGGATCCCAATATGCCGAAGGGCGATGTGCTCATCCGCCAGCTGTATATGATCCCAGAGCTGCAGGGAAAGGGCTACGGCGAACAGCTTTTTGGCTATGCCTGCCATGTGCTGCGGTATGAGAACCAGTCCAGCGTGGTAATGAGCGAATGCGGAACCGATGAAGAAAAACGGGTGGCAGGGCGATTTGTCATGAACCGCATGAACGGGTTCCCTGGGTATCAGAGCATGTATCTGTATTGCCCTCCCTGCCCCTATCCTATTATGGCGTGAGGCGAGTATGAAAACAGTTTATCTATCCTCTTTTTGTACGGCATTTCGGGATTACGCACGGCTACGGGCCTTTGTGGGTGCCTGTGAAAATGCCGGTGCAGAGTTGGCTACAAGCTGGACCTATCCCGAATTTGACGCGCTGCTGGATGTCCAGCAGGAGCGTTTCAAGGATGTTCCGGTCACGCTGCACGCACCGTTTGTAGAGATCAGCGGCGCACCCGACAGTGAGGAGCGGCGTATCATGACGCAGGCGTTTGAAAAAGCATTTCGCTGGTATGACCTCTTTGGTGCGACCTCCATGGTGATGCATACGCATGAAAAAAGAGTGGCGCCCGGAGAAAAGGAAGAGATGATCCGCTTTTCACGGATGGCGGTCTGCGATGTGGCGGCCACGGCCGAGGTCAAGGGGATCCATCTGACGGTGGAAAATGTGGGCTATCCGAATAAGGGGAACGCGCTGTTTACCAAAAATGAATTTGTGGATTTCATTGGCTCGCTTCCGGATGAGGTGGGCGCCCTCATTGATACCGGCCATGCGATGGCGAATCATTGGGACATCCCGGAACTGGTGAAAACACTTGGCACAAGGATACGAGGGTATCATCTGCATAATACGGACGGCGTCCATGACCTGCACAGACCGATCTTTGAGCAGGGCCTGTGGTATGACAAGCAGGAGATGTGGAAGCTTCTGGAGACGATCGCCGAATACTCGCCGGATGCCGATTTGGTGCTGGAGTACGCCCCCGGTGAGCACATCACTGCAGAACTACTGCGTGAAGATGTCCGGTGCGTGCAGAGCGTATGGCGCTGAAAAACGCGCCGGACTATGCTGAATAACCTGCGGCTGCTGAGCCGGGAAAGGAAATACGATGACAAAACACCCAGAGCTACCGCTGGCAAAGCGAGTGCAGAAGAAAGGCTTGCCTTATTTGCTGCTTCTTCCGGCCATGGCATTGTTTGTTGCCTTTACGTTTTATCCTTTTGTAAAGACCATTGTGTTGTCTTTTGCCCTGACGGACAAGCAGGGAAACTTCACAAAATGGATCGGAATCGGGAACTGGATCCGCATTTTGGGAAAGGAAGCCTTCTGGCAGACTATTCTCATCACATTGAAAATGTCGGCTATTAATTTGACGGGAACAATTGTGATAGCAATGATCTTCGCCCTGCTGGCCAATAAAAAGGTGCGGTTTTCCAAGCTGTATCAGACGATGTACGCCCTGCCAATGGCAATCGCATCTTCGCCCGCTGCGGCGATATTCCTTTTCATCTACCGGCAGAAAAACGGTTTGCTCAATAACCTCCTTGGCGTGGAACGCGCTTGGCTGCTGGAGCAGTCCTCGGCAATCTGGTGCGTTTGCGCCATGACGATCTGGATGCACATCGGCACGAGCTTTATTTTCCTTCTGGTGGGTTTCCGCAATGTGCCGGAGGATCTGCTGGAGAGTGCGTGGCTGGATGGTGCCGGGCCGTTCAGAAGAATCTGGCACATCATTTTGCCGATGGCGTCCCCGCAGATATTCTTTGTGGTGTTCATGAATATTGCCAATTCGTTCAAGACCTTTGCGCAGATCAAGCTGCTGACGAGCGGCGGCCCAGTGAACAGCACAAAAACGCTGATCTATTACATCTATGAAAACGCGATCATCAACGGGCGGTTCGAGACGGCCTGCGTGCAGGCAATCTTCCTGTTCCTGATGATCTTCCTGCTGACCCGCATTCAGTTCATCTTTGAAGACAAGGTGGTGCATTATCAATGATGACAGCCAGAAAGCTCCGAAAGATCAAAGACGGCAGCTCGTTTGCGCTGAAGCTGATTCTGGGTATTGCTTTTATCTGTCCGTTGATCATTGGTGTGGCATTTTCCGTGCAAACCGAGGAAGCTCTTGTGACATATCCCTTGCGGCTCTTTACCACAGATCCGACGCTTGAAAACTTTATGGAAGTATTCCGCAAGGTGCCGCTGCTGCTTTACCTGAAGAACTCCGTCATCGTGTGTTTCTTTGCCATTATTGGACAGGTCGTTTTCTCCTCGCTGGCAGCCTATGCCTTTGTGTACTTTGATTTCCGTTTTAAAAAGACGCTTTGGACGCTGGTGCTGATGACGATGATGATCCCGGGTGAGGTCGTGGTCATCACCAACTATGTGACGGTACAGAATCTGGGCCTGATCAATACCTATCTGGGTCTGATCATTACCAACCTGATCTCCGGTACGGCAATTTTCATGATGCGCCAGTACTATATGACGCTGTCCAAGGATTTCAAGGAAGCGGCCACCATTGATGGCTGCGGCGATATGGGCTTCCTGTTCCGTATTGCCACACCCTTGTCCCTTCCCACGATTTCAGCGTTGGCAATCTATCTGTTTGTGGGTATTTACAACGCCTTCTTCTGGCCGCTGCTGGTGACCAACAAGGATACCATGCGCACGGTGCAGATCGGCATTTCTTTCCTTGTGACTTCGGATATCATCAGCTATGGCCAGATCTTGGCGGGCGCGGTGGTGGCAATCATCCCTTCGGTGATCGCCTATATCTTCGGTCAGGACTATATCATCAAGGGAATGACGGCCGGCGGTGTCAAGGGATAACGACCCACATGTATTTCGTATAGAGCACAGGAATGTGTTTTATAAAATATTTTGAATAAGGAGAAAGACCACGTATGAAAAAGATTCTTGCACTGATTTTGGCTCTCGCAATGGCGCTGACTCTGGTTGCCTGCGGTGGGACCGAAAACAATCAGCAGGGAGAGGCTGAGTCCGGTGAACCCATTGAGCTGGTCTGGTGGACCTACTTTGGCGACACCAACATTGGCTATCTCCAGACGATTTTGGAGCGCTTCAACGCTTCTCAGACCAAGTACCACGCGACTATCGAATACCAGGGCACTCAGGCCGAGATGAACGCCAAGATCGGCTCCACAGCAAAATCTGAGCTTCCTGCGCTGTTCTCCGGCGCTGTGGAGAACGTAGCAATGTATGCCACTTCTGAGTATTGCGCACCTCTGCAGACCTATATTGATGCGGATACCGAGGGTTGGCCTGAGCTGGAAAACACATGGGCTTCCATCCGCGCCGCCTATCAGGATAAGGACGGCAATCAGGTAGGCTATCCTACCGGCTATAGCTATGGCGGTATCTTCTACAATGCTGACATGCTGGACGAGGCTGGTATCAATGCAGCTGACATCCAGAGCATGGATGATCTGTATACTGCCTGCGAGACGTTGGTGAACGGCGGCTTCTGCACCTATGGTATCGGTTTCCACGCTGACGGATTCTATTTCAACGGCGTTCTGGGTCGTGAGGGCCTGCAGGCCTACGATGCCGGCAACGGCTATGATGGCAATATCACCAAGTGCCTCTACATGGATGGCGGCAAGGTGCAGAATACCATCTACAACATGTTGGACAACTATCAGAAGCTGTATAAGAACAATCTGGCCATTGCCTGGGGCAGCGACTATCAGGGTGAGATCATTCCCCAGCTGGCTTCCGGTGACTGCGCTATGATGATGGGCGTTGTGTCCATGACCACCAAGGTGCTGTCCTCTGTTAACGGTGCTTTCAATGTTGGTATCATTCCTCTGCCCTCCGCTACCGAGGATGGTATGCGTACTGGTGAGCCTGCCGGCGGTACCGGCATCTACATCTGCAACAACGGCAATGAGGCCCAGATGCAGGGCGCTTATGAGCTGATCAAGTACATGAGCACTGGTGATGAGGCTGCGTACTTCTCCACCTGCACGGGTTATCTGGCTCCCAATCAGGAGGCCTATGACAGCGAAGTGTACCAGAAGTACATGAACGAGACCTTCCCCGCGATCAAGGCTGTGTATGAGAGTCTGGCTGCCTCCGACGATTCCGCCAACAACCCCTACATCCCCATCTCCAACGAGATGAAGGAAGCCAACAAGCTCTGCATTCAGACGCTGACTGCGGATCCTAATGCCGACATCCTTGCTGCCATGCAGGCTGCCTGCGACTCTATTCAGGAAGCGATCGATCTGTATAACATGGCGAACGGCTGATCTTTGACCTGAACCGATCGTACCCGGAAAATTTTGACAAGGGGCGGAGTGCGCTCCGCCCCTTGTCACTTCATTTGAACCGAGAGACAAGAGAAGCCTATCGCTTTGCTGTGTGCGTTGCTGCTGACTGGAAATCGATATAAAGAAAACGGGGAAAACATGAAACGGTTTTCCGGCAGAGCAAAACGATAGGACAAGTCTGCGATAGTGAACAGTATAGGAAAGGGAGATGCCTGTGATTGCCCATATCAAGCGGCTTTTTGGTGAAGAATTCAATACGCTGCTGTTCCTGAATCTGCTGACAGCGGCCCTGATGCTGCCGGTGGTCACCATTGGCCCGGCGCTTCTGGCACTGAACGGAACACTGATCAAGATTCTTGACAACACCTGCGATATACGCCGTGTGCGGGAGTATTGGCGCCTTTTCAAAAAGAAGTTCTGGAAAGGAATTTTGTTTGAATTGCTGCTGGGCGCGTATGGCCTGATGATCCTGTGGTGCATATCTCTGGCAGGCCAGTTGGGTGAGCGTGGGCTTGTGCTGTGGGCGGTGTCCGTCCTGATGGCCTTTTTGGCGGCGCTGAGCGGCGTATGTATCTGCCAGATCATGGCCAGCGTGGAGATGCCGTTTACCGTGGCTCTGTGGAATGGCACCTGTATGGCACTGGGGCGGTTCCCGCACGCGCTTCTTGCGGCGCTGAGCACATATGGCATCCTGTTCCTGTGCTACCTGATCTATCCGGTCTCCATATTGCCGCTGGCGGTTCTGCTGCTGTCGGTGATGGCGGCATTGAGCGTGTCGGTGCTGTTCGATACATTGGATGAGCTGGTGCTGGAAAATTGCCGGGAAGGGTCGCTGCCGGAAACAACGGGACAGGCGTGACCGCGAGGTCAGAGATGGTTGAGGAGAGCATATGAAACGAGCGTACATTCTGGCGGTGGACCAGAGCACCCAAGGCACCAAGGCGTTATTGCTGGATGAAAAAGGAACCTTCCTGCTGCGCAGGGATGTGCCGCACTGTCAGCTGGTCAATGACCGGGGTTGGGTGGGACACGATGCGATGGAGATTGCAGACAATATATTTAAAGCCTGCGCGATGGTCATATCAGACAGCGGCGCTGACCCCTCTGATATCGCGGCCATAGCTGTGACCAACCAGCGGGAGAGCGTCTGCGTATGGGAAGCGGATACCGGCCGTCCGGTATGTGAGTCGATCGTATGGCAGTGCAACCGTGCGGGAGAGCTCTGTGCGCGTTTGGACAGTCCCGCACTGCGACGGTTGGTGAAGGACAGGAGCGGCCTGCAGTTTTCTCCGTTCTTTTCGGCACCGAAGGTTGGTTGGGTGCTGGAAAATATTCCGGAAGCCCGAGAAAAGGCGCAAAATGGCATGCTGCGGCTGGGGACTATGGATACATGGACGATCTGGCAGATGACCAATGGAGCGGCCCATAAAACGGATGCTTCCAATGCCAGCCGCACACAGCTTTTCAATATCCACACCCAGTGCTGGGATGAGGAGCTTTGCCGTATTTACGGGATACCGCAGAGCATGCTGCCTCAGGTTTGCGACTCCGACGCAATGTATGGCGAGACGGACCTGCGGGGCCTTTTGCCCCATGCGGTACCGATCCACGCCGCGTTGGGGGATTCCCATGGCGTAATGTTCAGCCACTTCTGCACGGAGAACGGTGATGTGATGTGCGGCTATGGTACCGGCAGCTGCGTGCTGATGAATACCGGCAGCAAGGTGGTCACATCGCATAGCGGCATGAATGCTACCGTTGCATGGCGCATTGGCGGACAAACCGTTTATGCGCTGGAAGGCGTGGCCAATTATTCCGGCGCCGTGGTGACATGGCTCAAGGATAACGCACAGCTTATTGGTGATCCCGCTGAAACGGCGGCGCTGGCGCGGCAGGCGGCCCCCATGGACCGCACCTATATGGTGCCGGCCTTTACCGGGATCGGTGCACCCCACTGGAAAGCTGACGCGACGGCGGCGTTTCTTGGAATGAGTCGTCTTACGGGGCGGGCAGAGCTGGTCAAAGCCGCGCTGGAGAGCGTGGCCTATCAGATCGCGGATCTGGTTTTGTGCGCCGGACAGGATAATGGATCGGATATCCGTGAGCTTCGCGTGGCAGGCGGCCCTACAAAGAACGACTATATGATGCAGTTTGAGAGCGATATCCTGAACTGCGATGTTGTGGTGGCGGAGCATGAGGAGCTTTCCGGCATCGGGAGCGCCTATATTGCGGGGCTGGCAATGGGAATGTATGACTACGATACGCTGCGCCGCAGCAGAAAAAGTACCGTCTTTTCGCCTGCGATGGAGGAACAGCGGCGGCAGGAGTGCTTGACAGGGTGGAAGAATGCCGTGGAAACGACACTGCGGTATTGATATAAATGTTAACGAATGATCGAAAAGGGAGTGAATGATCCAATGTCAAAAAAGCTATTTGTCCTTTCGGTGGATGCGATGGTCACTGAAGATGTGGACGCGATCCGGGAGATGCCGAATTTCAAAAAATATTTTGGCGGCGGCAGCGAGTTCAAGGGTGGCATGCGCACCATTTATCCGTCCGTGACGTATCCAATCCATGTCAGCATCCTGACGGGATGCTACGCCGGGACGCATGGCATTACCAGCAATTTTGACTTTACGACCACCAACAAGGATGACAATTGGCTTTGGTTCAGTGACCGGGTTCAGGTGGAGGATATTTTTGCCGTGGCAAAACGGGCTGGCTTGACGACTGCTTCGGTGGCGTGGCCCGTTACCGGCTGCAACCCCAATATTGACTATGTGATCGACGAGTATTGGATGCCGGAGCCGGGCGATACGCTGGAGAGCAGCTTCCGCCGCGCCGGTTCCAACAATCAGGTCATTGAGATACTTGAAAGCCACACCAATCTGCTTGGGGAAGGCTGGGAGAAGGGCGGAAAGAAAAACTTCATGCAGTGGCCCAAGATCGATGATTTTTGGGTGGCATGTGCCTGTGACATTCTGCGTAAGTACAAGACCGATGTGACTTTCCTTCACACGGGAGCATTTGACGGCTGCCGGCATAAGCACGGCGTGTTCAGTTCATATCTGGATCAGTGCCGTGCGGATCTTGACCGCTATATCGGACAGGTCGGCGCGGTGCTGGAGGAGATCGGTGTATTGAATCAGACCAATCTGGTAATGGTCAGCGACCATGGCCAGCGCGATATCAACCGTGCCATCAACCTGAACGTAAAGCTGGCGGATGCCGGCCTGATCGATGTGGACGAGCAGGGAAATATTACAGATTGGCGTGCCTTCTGCTTTTCCAATGCAATGTCTACCTCGGTCTATATAAAGGATCCCTTCGACGAACAGCTGGTGTCCCGCGTCTATGACGAGCTGAAGGCGCTGCAGGAAGAGGGCGTTTTTGGCATCGGCCGCATTTATACAGCCCGTGAAGCGCGGGAAGAGGAGCACCTCTACGGAGGATTTTCCTTTGTGATCGAATCGGACGGCTATACCTCCTTTGGTGACAGTGCTGTGCGTCCTCTGGTGCAGAACTTTGACGCCAGCGACTACCGCTTTGGTCGTGCGACCCACGGCTACATGCCGGATTATGGCCCTCAGCCGGTCTTTGTGGCAAAGGGGCCTGACATCAAAGATGGTGTTTCTCTGGGCCGGGGCCGCGTGATCGATGAAGCGCCTACCTTTGCGGCACTGCTGGGCCTGACGATGCCCCACGCCGAGGGTAAGCCCGTCACGGAGATCCTTCGCTGAGACGTATCGTAAAGCATAGATGAATCAAAGGTGAGGCGTACAAGAATATGACAACAAAGCTGATCGCGCTGGATCTGGACCATACGACGCTGCGCGAGGACCGGTCTCTGTCACCGGCCAATGCCGAGGCGCTCGCCAGAGCGGCACGGCAGGGGATCCATGTGGTGGTGGCCAGCGGACGGGCGTTCCGCACCTTTTCGCCGGAGGTACTGGCAGTACCGGGAGTGCGCTATGCGATCTCTGGAAACGGGGCGGCACAATGGGACAACTACGAAAACAGATGTCTGGAATCCTACGTTCTGCCTGCGGAGCAGGTCGAGATCATCGTCCCGATGCTGGACGGCATCCTTTTTGAAGTGATGATGGATGGCGTACCCTATGCGCCCGATTACTATGTGGCCGATCCGGTGGCTTATGGCGGCAACCCACGTTCCAAGACTTTTACGCAGGCGACGCGCCATCCGGTGCATGATATCGCGGCCTTCGCGCTGGAGCATCGGGACAACATCAACTGGATACAGTCGTATCCCGGCGCAGGGCCCCACAAGGATAAACTGTGGGCTGAGATCTGGCGGGCGACCACCGGCGTGCGGATCGCTTCTGCGCTGCCCAAGCTGCTGGAGTTTTATCATCCTCATTGCAGTAAACGCAGCGGATTGGAGTTTTTCTGCCGCTATCTGGACATAGACCCGCAGGATGCGGTTACCTTCGGCGACGGAGACAATGACCGGGAGATGATGGCATTTTCCGGGCGCAGCGTCGCGGTCGGGAACGCGGTGGAGGAGCTGAAGCGCAGCGCATCCTTCGTTACCCGTAACAGCTGGGATGACGGTGTGGCCTATGCGTTTGAGCATTACCTCGGCATATAAGACAGCCGCTGGTCAAAAGAACCAATGAAACAGCCGACGGCGGAGAGCCTGTATCGATCCGCTCTTTGCCGATCTGAAAAACAAGGAGGACATAGAAAATGAGCAAATTTCCGGAAAAAGAGAAGGCGCTCGGTATGTATGAAATGATGTATCGTATCCGTAAATATGAGGAGAGTATTTATTACCTGTTTTTAGAGGGCATTATGCCCGGTACGATACATCAATCCACCGGAGAGGAAGCCAGTGCGGTAGGTATGCTGTACGATCTGAGAAAGTCGGATTGGATGGCATCCACACACCGGCCTGCCGGACACGACATTGCAAAGGGCATTTCGGTCAAAGCGATGATGTGCGAAATGTTCGGCGCGGCAGAGGGCTGCTGCAAGGGTATCGGCGGCGCCATGCACACGGGTGATATTTCCGTAGGCGCCATGACGGCCAATGCCATTGTCGGCGGTAACCTGCCCATTGCCGCGGGCGCGGCGCTGGCATTCAAAATGCGCGGCGAGGATAATGTGGTGGTCTGCTTCTTCGGCGACGGCGCATCCAATGAGGGCTCCTATCACGAGACCATGAACGCGGCTGGCCTGTGGAAGCTGCCGGTGATCTACGTCTGCGAAAACAACGGGTACTCCGCCAATACGTCTATCTCTCTGACCTGTTGTCAGGAAAATGTGGCGGCTGACCGTGCGGCTGTGTATGGGATTCCCAGCGAGGTGGTGGACGGCAATGATGTGCTGGCTGTCAACGAAGCGGCGACCCGCGCCATTGCCCGCGCCCGCGCGGGAGAGGGCCCGACGATTCTGGAACTCAAGACATACCGCCACGGCGGACATTCCCGCAACGATGCCTGCGGCTACCGGCCCAAGGACGAGGAAAAGCACTGGATTCAGGAGCACGACCCGGTCAAGATGTTCCGCGAGCGTATCCTTGCGGAGGGCGTTATCACGGAAGCGGAGCTGAAGGTGCTGGAGGAAAAGGTGGAGGCCGAGATCGAAGACGCGGTGGAATACGCAAAGACGGCTCCGTTGCCCGAGAATGAGTCCGCGCTGCACAATGTATTTTGGGAGGGTTGAAAACTATGACGATGATGTCGATCGCAGACGCTTATAAAAGCGCCATTGCTGAGGAAATGCGCAGAGATCCCAGCGTATTCGTGCTGGGCGAGGATGAAGATATCCCCGGCGGTATGGGCGGTGCGTTTACCGTAACGAAGGGGATTGGAGACGAGTTCGGCGCCAACGTCCGTGTGGCGAAGGAAGAAGGCTTTGAGCTG
Source organism: uncultured Eubacteriales bacterium (assembly GCA_900555735.1). Classification (GTDB taxonomy): domain Bacteria; phylum Bacillota; class Clostridia; order Oscillospirales; family Oscillospiraceae; genus Vescimonas. The sequence continues at coordinate 18,492 of USMI01000019.1, forward strand.
AAGGGGCAGGATATCGGCAAGATCCGCTGCATCAATACGCCCATCTCCGAGATCCTGATCTCCGGCGTCTGTGTAGGCGCCGCCATGAACGGCATGCGCCCGGTAGCCGATTTGCAGTATGGCGACTTCCTGTTCTGCATGATGGATCAGCTGGTAAATCAGGCTGCCAAGATGTGCTATATGTCCGGCGGTACGGTGCATGTACCCATGGTCATGCGTGCACCCTGCGGCGCGACCAACCGCGGCGCACAGCACGCCCAGTCTCTGGAGAGCTATTTCATCCACTGCCCCGGCCTGAAAGTAATCTGCCCTTCCACGGCATATGATGCCAAGGGCCTGATGAAGCAGGCGATCCGCGATGATAACCCGGTACTGGTCTTTGAGCACAAGCTGCTGTACGGCGGAAAGCGCAAGGAAGCCGGACAGCTGAGCACCATGGGCGAAGTGCCGGATGAGGACTACACGATTCCCTTTGGTCAGGCGGCGATCCGCCGCGAGGGCAAGGATGTGACCATCGTGGCCAATATGCTGATGTGGTATAAGGCCATGCAGGCGGCTGAGATCCTGGAGAAGGAGGGCATCAGCTGCGAGATCATCGATCCACGCACGCTGGTCCCGTTCGATTACAATACGGTGCTGAAGTCTATCGAGAAAACCGGTAAGCTGATGATCGTCCACGAGGACACCTATACCGGCGGTTGGGGTGCGCAGCTGGCTTCCTATGTGGCGGAGCATGCGATCATGTCTCTGGACGCGCCTGTTGTCCGCGTCGCGGCGCCGGATACCCCCACGCCCTTCTCCCCGAAGCTCGAGAGCTTTGTGATCCCCTCGGTGGAGCGTATCACAGAAGCGGCCCGTAAACTGGCGAAGATGTAAGACGGATAAGGAGAATGCTATGACTGAGATCAAAATGCCCAGTGCCGGTCAGACGACGGATGAGGCCAGCATTGTATCCGTCAATGTCAAGGTTGGTGATACCGTCAAGCGCGGTGATGTGCTGTGCGAAGCGGAGACCGATAAGGCCGTTCTGCCGGTGGAGAGCTTTGCGGCGGGGACCGTGCTGGCGGTAAAGGTAAGTGAAGGTGATACGGTCACGGCGGGCACGGTACTGGTGGTCGTCGGAAAGGCTGGTGAAGCATATGATGCCGCGCCCACAGAGGTTCCCGCAGAGAAGCCTGCCGCACCGGAGACAACTGCCCCTGCTGCGGCGGCGCATGTGCCTGCTGCCGTGGGGACGGAGATCAAGATGCCGGCGGCGGGCCAGACGACGGACGAGGCCACGATCGTCAGCGTCAATGTGAAGGTTGGCGATACCGTCAAGCGCGGCGATGTGCTGTGTGAAGCGGAGACGGATAAAGCCACGCTGCCGGTGGAAAGCTTTGCTGCCGGTCAGGTGTTTGATATTCTGGTAAGTGAAGGCGACAAGGTGACCGCGGGCACAGTTCTTGCCGTTGTGGGCAAGGCCGCCGATGCGGCGAAATATGTCCGCGGCGGCGCGGACGCTCCCGCTGCTGCGGCTCCTGCCGCTTTGCCCGCCGAGGTGACTGAGCAGGATGAGTATCTGCCCATCATCAAGGGCCAGAGCGTCCGTCATGCCGCCGCGCCCGTGAGCCACCCCGTCTATCCCGCCATGCCCAACGCCAAGCTCATAGCAAAGGAGCACGGCATTGATATCCGGGATGTGACCGCTGCCAACGGACAGTTCATTACCCGGTGGGATGTGGAGGGCTATGTGCCGGTTGCTGCTGCGGCGATGCCTGCAGAGACGGCTCCTACCGAAGCGGAGTATGAAGTGCTGCCGATGAGCCGTATGCGGCAGATCATCGGCAAACGCATGAAGGAATCCCTCAGCGAGATCCCCTGCTGGCAGTGCACCACCGTCATCAAGATGGATGCCTGCATGGCGCTGCGGGATACCTATAAGGAAAAGAAGGGCATCAAGCTGTCCTATAACGATATGATGGCCAAGGCTATCGCGGTGGCGTCCCGGAAGTTCCCGCTGGTCAACGCCCGGTATGAGAGCGGCGAGGTGCGTGTGTACCGGCATACGAACGTAGGACTGGCCGTAGCGCTGGACGGTGCGCTTGTGGTGCCAGTGGTCAGAAATATCGACGGCAAGGGTCTGGCGGAGATCGCCGCCGACTATAAGGCGCAAATCGCAAAGGCACGGGACAACAAGCTGCTGCCCGAGGATATGGGCTGCGGCAGCATCACCATCTCCAATCTTGGCATGTATGATGTGGAGCAGTTCATCGCCATCGACAACCCGCCGGAGAGCTGCATTCTGGCGGTAGGCTCCATCAAGGTGAAGCCGGAATGGGACGGCGAGAAGTTTGTCCCCGCCAACATGATGGCGGTGACAGGTTCTTTCGACCATCGTATCATTGACGGCGCTTACGGCGCACAGTTCCTGCAGGAGCTGAAAACGCTGATGGAAGATCCCGCTCTGATGCTGTATTAACGGAGGTGACGGAGCATGGAACAGTATGATGTATTGGTGATCGGCGGCGGCCCCGGCGGCTATTCACTGGGTATCGCGGCCGCCAAAAAGGGACTGAGCGTCGCTTTGTTTGAGAGAGAGCATCTGGGCGGCACCTGCCTGAACGTGGGCTGTATCCCCACCAAGTATCTGGTGGACAAGGCCAA
>USMI01000020.1 GCA_900555735.1 uncultured Eubacteriales bacterium
GCGCGGAGATCGAGATGGTTCCCCAGAACTACATCACCATGACCAGCGAGGACGATGTCCGCAGCATGACCAAGCTTCTGGACATGCTGGAGGATAACGAGGATGTCCAAAATGTCTGGCATAACTGGCAGCAGGATTGATCAAAACAGATAAAAAGGACCCCGAAACCAACGGTTTCGGGGTCCTTTTATTCGTGTATCGGTGTCCCAATGTGCTTTTCCAGCCGCCAGGCCGGGGCAGGGCCGTCGTCGCCCCAGTATTCGTCAATGCTGCGGATCAGGTCATCCTCAACGCGGATGAAGGAGACAACATGGAAGGACAGCGCACCGTCCCGGGAATAGACGTGGGTGGCGGTGATAAACAGATCACCGGCCTGCTCGATACGCTTAATAGCGCCGTCCCATGCGCCGGGGTACTCACAGTTGGCGCGGATGAACTCCTCCACAGTAAAATGTTCGTTGCTGTTGTGCCAGTTCACATAGGCGTCCGGGTGAAAAAATTCCCGCATCCGCGCAGCATCCTGCGCCAGTGTTGCACGCCAGAATTCATGCAGATCCATATGCGTATCCTCTCAATCCATCAAACGGAAAGCTCCGGAAACGGCACAAATGCTGCGGGCGGCACCGCGTGATCGCCCAGCGTTTTCTCCATCCACGTCATGTTGTACCATGTGCCGAACTTGTAGCCGCAGTGGGGGAACCGGCCCACCGTGGTATAGCCCAGATGGGTGTGGAAGGCCACACTGTTGCCGCTCAGGTGGGCGTCGTCGGTGTCGGGATAGGCGATGCAGGCATAGAGACTCTGCACGTTCTGTGCGCGGGAGACATCCTCCAGCGCCTGATACAGCCGCTTGCCCAGCCCTCTGCCGCGAATGTCCTGCCGCAGATAGATGCTGGTCTCCACGGCCCAGCTGTAAGCGGCACGTTCACCGAAGGGGCCGGTGTAGGCATAGCCCAGAATTTCGCCGTTTTCTTCCGCCACAAGATAGGGGTAGCGCCGCAGGGTGTGGGCGATGCGGCCACGGAACTCCTCCAGCGAGGGCACTTCATATTCAAAGGTGATGGCGGTCTGCTCCACATAGGGAGCGTAGATGGCCAGCAGCGCTGCCGCGTCGTCCAACGCAGCGGTGCGGATGGTGATGGTGGTCATGAAATCGTCCTTCTTTCCCTTTACAGGTCGTACTGCATGAAAATGGTGGTCTCTGCCGGGCTGTCATTGTAGCATCTGATCTCATAAAATCCAATTCTCCGGGAAAGACAGATGGCGGAGCGGAGGAAGGGGAGTGTGTCCAGCAGCACATGCCGGTAGCCGATCTGACGGGCGTCGTCAAGGATGCGGCGGATCAGCGTCTCGCCCATGCGGCGGCCCCGGAAGTCCGGCCGGACGTACAGCCGCTTCAGCTCGCCCCGGTCCTTGTCCAGCTTCCGCAGGCCGATACAGCCTGCCAGCTGGCCGTCCCAATAGGCCAGATACAGGCGGCCCTCCGGCATGCCGTATTTGCTCTCCGGGTGCTCCAGTTCCTTCTGATAGTTCTGCAGGATCAGGTACTGCCGAACCACGGCGTCTTGCTTCATCAGCATTTCGGTGTACTCCGTGAACAGCGTCACGATCTCCTCATGATGCCCATAGGCGGGGATCAGCGCAAGCTGCCACATAGCAATACCTCCTCTGATGATTTTCCTTATTGTACCCTTGTCCGGTATCCTGTGCAAGTATTTTTTTCATATTCTGTCGACTTGACAATCCAAAGAGGCTGTTTATAATTACAAAAGGCCGAAGGGAGAAAATATATGGAGAAAACGATAAAAAACCAATGGAAGCGTTATCTTTTGCTGTGCGTGGGGCTGGCGATCATGGCCTTTGGCGTGGCATTTTCCATAAAGGGAGGATTGGGCACCTCGCCCATCTGCGTAGGCATGGTGGTAAAGCTGGTCAACAAACCTTTGGGACGCTTTGCGGAGAAATATCTTTCCTGAACAAAAAGGAACCAGTCCGACGGACCGGTTCCTTTTTTATGATAAATACGTTACACCACGGCGAAGAACTTCACCAGGAACAGCAGCGTGATCACATAGGTCAGGGCGGACACGTCCTTGGCCTTGCCGGAGAACACCTTGATGACGGTGTAGGAGATCATGGCCAGACCGATGCCGTGGCCGATGGAGCCGGAGATGGGCATGGCCAGCAGCATGATGAACACGGGTACCACCTGATCCAGATCGTCGAAGTCCACATTCTTCAGACCCTGCAGCATCAGGATACCCACATAGATCAGCGCGGAGGAGGTGGCGGCGGCGGGAATGATGGCGGCCACGGGGGCGATGAACATGCAGGCGAGGAACATGAACGCGGAGGTCAGGGAGGTCAGGCCGGTGCGGCCGCCGGCCTCCACGCCGGAGGCGGACTCCACGAAGGTGGTGACGGTGGAGGTGCCGCAGCAGGCGCCTGCCACAGTACCCACAGCGTCGGACAGCAGGGCTTCCTTCATCTTGGGCATGTTGCCGTCCTTGTCGGTCATGCCGGCGCGGGAGGCGGTGCCCACCAGCGTGCCGATGGTGTCGAACATGTCGATCATGCAGAACGTGATGATCAGGCTCAGAGCGGTAAACCAGCCGATGCGGAAGAAGTCGGTGAAATCGAACTTGAACAGAGTGGTCTCTACCATATCATGGAAGGGCGGCAGGAAGGACGCGCCCGCCAGAGAGGCAAAGGGGTTCACCTTCAGGAAGATAAAGCTGCCTGCCCAGTAAATGACGGAGGCCACCAGCATGCCCACCAGAACGGCGGCCTTGACGCCCTTCTTGGCCAGCAGGATGATGACGAACAGACCGATAAACATGGTGACCACGGTCAGTACCATGGTGCTGTACTCCGCGCCCATGTGATCCTTGATGACGCTGGGAGTCATGGCGCCGAAGAAGTCACGCAGCACATAGAAGGGGCTGGAATAGCCGTTGCCCTCGGCATAGATGCCCACGTTGGAGCCAAGGCCGATGTTCATCAGCATCAGACCGATGGCGGGGCCGATGCCCAGACGGACGCCCAGAGGGATAGCGTCCACGATCTTGTCGCGGATGTTGAACACGCTCAGCAGCAGGAACACAATGCCCTCCACCAGAATGATGCACAGCACCGCCTGAAAGGCGCTGGTGTAGTCGGTGTTCAGCATGGCGGCCACATTGCCGGCGATGACGGCGAAGAAGCTGTTCAGACCCATGCCGGGCGCCATGACGAAGGGCTTGTTGGCCAGAAACGCCATGCACACCGTGCCGATGGCGCTGGCGATGCAGGTGGCCAGAAAAACGCCGTTCCAGAGGGGAGTGCCAACGGCGAAGTTGGTCAGCAGATTGGGGTTCAGGGCGATGATGTACGCCATGGTCATGAAGGTGGTCAGACCGGCAAGAATTTCCGTCTTGACGGTGGTGCCGTTTTCCTTCAGGTGGAAGATGCGTTCCATGTGATAAGTCTCTCCTTTATTATATTGTGCTGGCACGCTTTTAACAGCATGCTTACTTATCTTAACGCACCTTTTGTCAAATTACAAGACTTTTTGTCAGGAGAGCTAATAAAATTTTTAGATAGCAGATATCACCGGTACAACTCCGTTCGCCGCAGGCTGGTATAGGGTCGGGTGGCACGGATGCGGGCGGAAGCGGCCATATCCACCTCGGCGTACAGCAGCTCCTCGCCGCTGCCTGCCTGCGCGATGGTGTTGCCGTTGGCGTCTGTCACCAGCGAACGGCCGGAAAACACCATATCACCCTCCGTACCGGTGCGGTTGCACATGGCGACGGCCACGCTGTTCTGGAACGCCTGCACCTTGACCTCCCAGTCGAACATCTCCATGGGCTCGCTCTCGGTGTTGGCGGTGGGGATCAGGATCAGATCGGCTCCCATGAGTGCCTCGGTGCGGATGCTTTCCGGATAGTGCCGGTCAAAGCACACCACGATGCCGATCTTGCCGTGGGGGGTATCGAACACCAGAAAGCCGTCGTCGGAGGGAGTGTAGTAATCCTGCTCATAGAATTGGGCCGCCTGCGCGATATGCACCATCTTCTGGCGGCCCAGCAGCGTGCCGTCGCTGCCGATCAGCAGCGTGGCGTCAAAGCAGCCGGAGGGCTCCCGCAGATAGAAGTTGGGGGCCGCCATGATGTGGTTCTCCCGGCAGGCATCCTGAAATTGCCGGACGACCGGCGCATCCGCCGTCAGCAGCTTGCCGGACACGTCGCAGCCCGCGTACTGCGGAAAGAACCGGTGCAGCTGCAGCTCCGGATAGACGATCAGGTCGGCGCCGTGAAGGGCGGCCTGCCGCAGGGCGGACAGCTGGCGCTCCAGATTTTCGTTCTCGTTGTCGCTCATGGCGATCTGGCAAAGGGCAAGCTTCATGGTGATACCTCCCAAAATATGTTTTCCCTATTGTACTACTGGGTAAATCTAGATGCAAGAGCTTTTTATACAGCAAAAGGCACGGACAGGGGATCGTCGATCCGCTTCCGTGCCTTTCGGCGGTTATAGGCTCTGGGGTTTTCGCTTTTGCGGGTCACAGGGTTCAACGGGCCCCATGTATTCCGCATCATGGCGTCACGCTTCCGCTTCTCCTTCTTGGAGAGCTTTTCGTAGGGAATGAATTTTTCCATATCATGTCTCCTTTTTGTTTGGTTGGAGAGCATGATAGCAGAAACCGCAGCGTTTGTCAAATGTCAGCCTGCCGTCTGATAGCGGGCAATGATCTGATCGGCAATGGCCCTGCGGGTGACGCAGCGGTCCATGGCCTGCTTTTCGATAAAGCGGTGGGCCTCCGCCTCCGTCATACCCTCGTGATCGATCAGCAGCCATTTGGCCCGGTTGACGGTACGGATCTCCATCATCTTTTCCTCAATGGAGGCGGTTTTCTGCTCCATCTTCCGCAGCCGCTCCCGCGTGCCGCACAGCAATTGCAGGGATTGCAGGATCAGCTGAGGGGACGTGGGCTTTTGCAGCAGCAGGATGCCGTAGGGCGACAGGCGCGCCGAGAGGTCGGCGTAGTGCTCCGCCTTCACCAGCAGCAGCACGCCTGCGCTGCTGCTATCCACCACATGCAGGGCCAGCTTTGTACCGAATTCATCCGGCAGAGGGGAACTGATGATGACGATATCGAAGGTGCGTTCTAAAAGACATCGACGGGCGCTGGCCACGTCGCTTACCGCGTGCAGCGGTGTATAGCGGTCCTCCGGCAGCAAATCACGGAGGGACGCGGGGAACTTGCTTCCGCTGGAGACCACCAGCACACTGTACGTCTGCTGTGTCAGCTCCATATGCGTCCCTCCTTTCCAAAAGCGGTGGTTTATTTGGTGTAATAGTCGATGATTGTCCGGGGCAGAAGTCCGGTAATGAAGGCGCTGCTTTCCGCGGCGGCCTTTGCCTGTGCCAGTGTGGCGGGCAGCGTGCGGAACTGGGCCTTGACCTGCTCCGGCGCGCTGAAGAAGTTGATATCCGCAGCCTCCGGCAGCACCAGCTGGCGGCGGATGCCGTCCAGTCCGGCGTGGATCAGCAGCGTAAAGGCCAGATAGGGATTGCACAGCGGGTCGGGGGAGCGCAGCTCCGCACGGCGGTATTCGCCCTGTGCGGCGGGGATGCGGATCAGCTGGGAGCGGTTCTCGCTGGACCATGAGATGTAGCGGGGCGCCTTATTGCTGCCGAACCGGTGATAGGAGGCATCCACCGTATTGAGGAATGCCGTCAGCTCCGGAATATGAGACAGGATACCGGCAATGATCTGCGGCATCACGTCGGTGCCGCCGGTGCTCCGGGCGGAGATATTGATGTGCATGCCGTTGCCGGGCTGGCCGTTCAGGGGCTTGGGAGAGAAGTCTGCCGCCAGACCGTTGCGCACCGCCACAGTGTTGACCACCGCCCGGAAGGTGACGGCGTTGTCTGCCGCCGTCAGCGGCTCGGAGTACCGGAAGTCGATCTCGTTCTGTCCGGGGCCCTGCTCATGGTGGGAGCACTCAGGACGGATACCCATTTGCTCCAGCGTCAAGCAGATCTCCCGCCGGACGTTTTCGCCCTTGTCCTCCGGGGCGATGTCCATGTAACCGGCGTGGTCATAGGGCTGCTTGGTGGGCTCGCCCAGCTCGTCCCGGTGGAAGAGATAGAACTCCATCTCCGTGCCGAAGGCGAAGGTAACGCCCATTTCCGCCGCCGCGGCGATGGCCTGCTTCAAAAGCTGGCGGCCGTCCGCCTCGAAGGGGGTGCCGTCCGGCCGCGCGATGCCGCAGAACATCCGGGCCACCCGCCCGTGATCCGGCCGCCACGGCAGCATGCACAGCGTGCCGCTGTCAGGCCGGAGGAACAGGTCGGAGCGCACCTCGTCGCCGAAGCCGGGAATGGCCGAGGCGTCGAAAGCGATACCATATTCAAACGCGCGGTCAAGCTCATCCGGATGGATGGAGATATTCTTCTGCTTTCCGGACAGGTCGCAGAATGCCAGACGGATGAACTTCACGTCCTCCTCCGCTACATACTGCTTGATCTCGTCCTTTGAATACTTCATAATGCGATCCTGCCTTTCGTCAGTTTGCCACATACATCTGTTGATAGGGGTTCTTGCTGTCCGGTGTGATCACGGTATAGGGGCTGCTCAGAATGGAAGCTGCGTCGCAGCCGAACAGGCGGCAGTACTTCCGCACATAGGGCGCGAACTCCGCGAAATCCTCCGCCGTGGCCGGACGTGAGGTCACCTGCGGCGGAAACTGCACATTGCGCACGTCACCGCGAAACACCATCTTTCCGCCGTGCATGCCGGTGCAGGGGAAGAAGCCAACCACGGGCCGCACATCGGTGTGCAGCGCCAGCACCAGTATCAGGCCGCCTGCCTGATACTCGCCAAGAAAGCTGCCGGCCCGCCCGCCGATGACGATGACGGGCTTGTGCTCCTGATAGGCCTTCATATGGATACCGGCCCGGTAACCGGCGTTGCCCTGTATGTAAATTTCACCGCCCCGCATGGCATAGCCTGCCGCGTCGCCGGCGCTGCCGTGGATCACGATACGTCCGGCGCTCATGGTGTCGCCCACGGCGTCCTGCGCGTTCCCGTTGACGGTGATCTCTGCCCCGTTGAGATACGCGCCCAGTGCGTTGCCGGGAATACCGTTGATCTCCAGCCTTTTATCGCTCATACCGGCGGCGATGAACCGCTGGCCCAGACAGCCGCAGATGCGGCATTCTTTTCCGGCGTTCCGGATAGTCTCGTTCAGCTCGGAGAAGGAGAGGGCGTTGGCCTCAATGAAGTTCATATTGTACCACACCTCCTGTTGTTTTTCCATGGATTTTTTCATAAAAAATCGTAATTGCAGCCATTTCATTCTCCCGCATGGGCGATGCCGAGAATCGCCAGCTCCTTTTCCGTCAGATGTATGCCCCGCAGCATGATCCGGTTGCCCCGCAGGGCCTCAATAGAGTTGATACCCATACCGCCCATCATTTCCTTGATCTCATGCTTCCACGCAGTGACCAGATTCACCAGACGGGCGGTGGCTTCGTCGGGGTCCAGCCGCTTCACCAGATCGGGTCGCTGGGTGGCGATGCCCCAATTGCAGCGCCCTGTCTGGCAGCTGCGGCACAGGTGGCAGCCCATGGCCAGCAGCGCCGCTGTGGCGATATAGCAGGCATCCGCGCCCAGCGCGATGGCCTTTACCACATCCGCCGCCGAGCGGATGCTGCCGCCTGCGATCAGGGAAACGCTGCTGCGGATGCCCTCGTCACGGAGCCGCTGATCCACCGCCGCCAGCGCCAGCTCGATGGGGATGCCCACATTGTCCCGGATGCGGGTAGGCGCCGCGCCGGTGCCGCCCCGGAAGCCGTCGATGGCGATGATGTCCGCGCCGCTGCGGGCAATGCCGCTGGCGATGGCAGCAATATTGTGGACAGCCGCCACCTTGACGATCACGGGCTTCTTGTACTGGGTGGCTTCCTTCAGGGAGTAGACCAGCTGCCGCAGATCCTCAATGGAGTAAATGTCGTGATGGGGAGCGGGGGAGATGGCGTCCGCGCCCTCCGGGATCATGCGGGTGCGGGACACGTCGGCCGTGATCTTGGCGCCGGGCAGATGGCCGCCGATGCCGGGCTTTGCGCCCTGTCCCATTTTGATCTCAATGGCCGCGCCGGTATTCAGGTATTTCTCCTGTACGCCGAACCGGCCCGAGGCCACCTGCACAATGGTGTTTTCCCCGTAGCGGTAGAAGTCCTCATGCAGGCCACCTTCACCGGTGTTGTAGTAGATGCCCAGCTCACGGGCGGCACGGGCCAGACTTTCGTGGGCGTTGTAGCTGATGGAGCCGTAGCTCATGGCGGAGAACAGGATGGGCACCGACAGCTCCAACTGGGGCGGCAGATCAGTACACAGCGTGCCGTCGGCATTGCGCCGGATGGCGGAGGGCTTTTTCCCCAGAAACACCCGCGTCTCCATGGGCTCCCGCAAGGGGTCGATGGGCGGGTTTGTCACCTGCGAGGCGTTGATGAGGATGTTGTCCCAGTACACCGGCAGGGACTTTGGGTTGCCCATGGAGCTGAGCAGCACGCCGCCGGTAGCCGCCTGCTTGTAGATCTCTTTGATCGTGTCGCTCTGCCAGTTGGCGTTTTCCCGGAGACAGCAGTCGTTTTTCACGATCTTCAGCGCGCGGGTGGGACAGAAGGAGACGCAGCGCTGACAGTTGACGCATCTGGTCTCGTCACTGAGCATCCGCTTGCCCTCGCTGTCATAGGTATGTACGCCGTTGGCGCACTGATTCTCGCAGACGCGGCAGCAGGTACAGCGGGCGTCGCTGCGGATCACCTCAAATTCCGGTATGATGTAGTTAATGGACATCAATAGGCACCTTCTTTCACTTTCACGATGAAGGGTTCGCCGCCCATGGGCGCGTAGAAATGCTCCGCGTTGGGCTCCATGACGCGGATGGCAGCCTCCTCGCTGGCGATGAACACCCGGTCATCCTTTTCTGCCGTCACCATAGAGCGCAGCTTCAAGCGGTCGTTCAGTGCCATCAGTCCGCCGTTGAAGCCCAGAATGATGGAGAATGGCCCTGTGATCAGCAGGCTGGGATACATGGTGCGCAGATACGTCAGCTGCCGCGCCACCGGCGCGGCCTTGCCCCGGATGGTGCTCCAGAAAGGGGCGGCGATCACCGACGCCGTTTCCTCCAGCGTCAGCCCCTGACGCCGCAGAAGGTAGTCGGCGATGTAGGTGATGACCTCCGTATCCGTCTGCAGGGTGCATTTATAGCCGAACATCTCGATATACCGGCGGTTGGCGTCGTAGGAGGATATCTCGCCGTTGTGGACGATGGACCAGTCCAGCAGGGTAAAGGGGTGCGCGCCGCCCCACCAGCCGGGAGTGTTGGTGGGATAGCGGCCATGGGCCGTCCAGCTGTACGCCTCGTACTCCTCCAGACGGTAGAACCGGCCCACATCCTCCGGATAGCCCACGGCCTTGAAGGTGCCCATGTTCTTGCCGCTGGAGAATACATATGCGCCCTTTAATCTGGTGTTGATCTCCATGACGGTGCGGGCCACGAACTCCTTTTCATCCAATTGCAGACGGGAGAGCACGGATTTCAGCGGCGATACGAAGTACCGCCAGATCAGCGGCACGTCGGTGATCTCCGGAATGATCCGGATGGGGATCACCTCTGCCTGCACGATCTCGAAGCCCTCTTTTAATAATGTCTCACACTCCCGGCGGGTGGTGTTGTCCTCAAAGAAGATATGGAATGCATAAAAGTCCCGGTATTCCGGATAGATGCCATAGGCGGCAAAGCCGCCGCCCAGACCGTTGGAGCGGTCATGCATGGGAACCATACTGTTTATTACTGCCTCGCCGGTCATGCGTTTTCCCTCGCGGGAGATGACGGCGGAAATAGCGCATCCGGACGGGATACGGACCTGTCCCTCCAGCTTCATAGCGTTCATCCCTTTCTGAAAAAAGCACAAAGGCGTTCACTCATGCAGGACAAATGTGCCTGATGAATGAACGCCTTTGCTCATCTTGGTTGGGGATTATAGCACGGCTGCATCATAAAGTCAATCGACGAAACGGCAAAAATTGTGGAAAACGGAGATTGACAAATTCGTATAGGGCGTATATAATTTCGCCCATCGAAGGCAAAGGCGTCTTGGAGGTTGGTCTCCTTGACGCCTTTTTTGCATGATTTTGAAAGAAAAGGAGTGGATCATGATGAGCACAGTACCGGAATACTTCGGCAGTCTGGTTTTTGACGACCGCGTCATGAAAGCACGGCTTCCCTATGAAGTCTATACCTCGCTGAAAAAAACGATCGATGAGGGCGGCAGCCTGAATAACGAAGTGGCCAACGCTGTGGCAGACGCCATGAAGGATTGGGCCGTCGAGCATGGCGCCACCCACTTTACCCATTGGTTCCAGCCCCTGACCGGCATCACCGCCGAAAAGCACGACAGCTTTATCGCTCCGTCTCCCGACGGCGGCGTCATCATGGAGTTCTCCGGCAAGGAGCTGATTCAGGGCGAGCCGGATGCCTCCAGCTTCCCCTCCGGCGGCCTGCGCGCCACCTTTGAGGCCCGCGGCTATACCGCGTGGGACCCCACCTCCTATGCCTTTATCAAGGATAAGGCCCTGTGCATCCCCACGGCGTTCTGTTCCTACGGCGGCGAAGCGCTGGATAAGAAAACACCGCTGCTGCGCTCCATGCAGGCTCTGAACAAGCAGGCTATGCGCATCCTCGACCTGTTCGGCAACGAGGATGTGAAATGCGTCCGTACCTCCGTCGGCCCGGAGCAGGAGTATTTTCTGGTGGACCGCGAGATGTTCGACAAGCGCAAGGATCTGATTTTCTGTGGCCGCACTCTGTTCGGCGCGAAGCCTCCCAAGGGTCAGGAGATGGACGACCACTATTTCGGCGCCATCAAACCCCGTGTGGCGGCCTACATGGCCGACCTGAACGAGGAGCTGTGGAAGCTGGGCATTCTGGCCAAGACCGAGCATAACGAGGTGGCCCCCGCCCAGCATGAGCTGGCTCCCATTTATACCACCACCAACGTGGCCACCGATCACAACCAGTTGACCATGGAGATCATGCAGAAGGTAGCCGCCCGCCACGGTTTGGTGTGTCTGCTCCATGAGAAGCCCTTTGACGGCGTCAATGGCTCCGGCAAGCACAACAACTGGTCCATCGCCACCGATACCGGCGTGAACCTGCTGACTCCCGGCGAGACGCCCTATCAGAACGCACGGTTCCTGCTGTTCCTGTGTGCCGTCATTCAGGCGGTGGATGACTATCAGGATCTGCTGCGGCTGTCCGTGGCCACCGCCGGCAACGATCACCGTCTGGGCGCCAACGAAGCGCCTCCCGCCGTGGTGTCCATCTTCCTCGGCGACGAGCTGACCGCTATTCTGGACGCCATTGAAAAGGACGAGCCGTACAGCGGCACGGAGAAGCGGGTCATGAAGCTGGGCGTCCATGTGCTGCCCAAGTTCATCCGCGACACCACCGACCGCAACCGTACCTCTCCCTTCGCCTTCACCGGCAACAAGTTCGAGTTCCGTATGCTGGGCTCCTCCAACTCCATTGCCTGCACCAACATCATGCTGAACGCCGCCGTGGCAGAGTCTCTGAAGCAGTATGCGGACATTCTGGAGAAGGCCGACGACTTTGAATCCGCCCTCCATGATCTGATCCAAACGACCATCAAGACGCACAAGCGCATCATCTTCAACGGCAACGGCTATGACGATGCATGGATCAAGGAGGCCACCGAGGAGCGGGGCCTGCTGAACCTGAAGACCACCCCCGACGCGCTGCCCTGCCTGCTGGAGAAGAAGAACGTGGACATGCTGACCTCCCTGAAGGTCATGTCCGAGGCGGAGATCCGCTCCCGCTATGAGATCACACTGGACAACTACCGCAAGGCCGTCAATATCGAGGCCCAGACCATGGTGGACATGGCCCGCAAGGAGATCCTGCCTGCCGTGGAGGATTACACCGCCTCTCTGGCGGAGAGTCTGGCCGCTAAGAAGGCCGCCGTTCCCACCCTCAGCGGCAAGTATGAGACAGGCCTCATCGAGAAGCTGTCCGGCCTGACCGACCAGATTGCGCTGGCGGTCGAGGAGCTGGAGAGCGCCCTGAGCGACTATCACAAGATCGACAATGTGACCGACGCCGCTTTCGTCATTCGGGATGTGGTCATTCCCAAGATGGAGGCCCTCCGTGTTCCCTGCGATCAGGCAGAGGAGTACACCGCCGCCGACTTCTGGCCGTTCCCCACCTATGGTGATCTGCTGTTCGGCGTGAAGTAAATACCACCAAAACCACAACCATAAAAACCATATAACCACATTATATATAAACCACATTTTATCAACAAAGGCGTTTGAGCCGGAAAAAGTATCCGGGAAACGCGGGCACAGCGAGCATGGGACGGTGGAAGCCATGCGCCCGACGCCCCGGAGAAGAACATCCGGCAAGCCGCAAGCCCAACAGGGGAGACCCTCAGTAAGCGCGCCGGAGCTGCCGCCCGTTATCGCGGCAAGGCTTTGTTGGAAGCCTGAATGAGTTCAAAGATAGGTGGCACCGCGGGTCACAGCAGCTCGCCCTATCACATTGCTGATCTTATTTTACAAGATCTGGAGGATCATAAAATGTGTTCTATTATGGGTTATTGTGACGTTTGTACCGATACCGCCGCGTTTGCCGAGGGCTTTATGGAGACGGTCTCCCGCGGCCCCGACGACAGCCGCATCGTGGACACCGGCCACGGCCTGCTGGGCTTTCACCGTCTGGCCATCATGGGCCTGACGCCGGAGGGGATGCAGCCCTTCCAGATGGATGGCAGCTATGTGGTCTGCAACGGCGAGATCTACGGCTATGAGGCCTGCAAGGCCAAGCTGCTGAAGAAGGGCTATACCTTCTGCAGCGGCTCCGACTGCGAAATACTCCTGCCGCTGTACAAGGAGTACGGCGTGGAGATGTTCAAAATGCTGGACGCGGAGTACGCCCTGATCCTGTTCGACGGCGAGACGAAGCAGTTCATCGCCGCCCGCGATCCCATCGGCATCCGTCCACTGTACTACGGCTATGACAAGCAGGGCGTGATCGTCTTTGCCAGCGAACCGAAGAATCTGGTGGGTATGTGCGATAAGGTCATGCCGTTCCCTCCGGGACATTACTACAAGGACGGTCAGTTCATCTGCTACGATGATATCGCAAAGGTAAAGCAGTTCTGTTATGACGATCTGGATACCGTGTGCGCCAACATCCACGACAAGCTGGTGGCCGGCGTGAAGAAGCGGCTGGTGGCCGACGCCAAGGTGGGCTTCCTGCTGTCCGGCGGTCTGGATTCCTCGCTGGTGTGCGCCATCGCCGCCCGCGAGAGCAAAACACCCATCCGCACCTTTGCTATCGGCATGCGGGAGGACGCCATCGACCTGAAATACGCCCGCATCGTGGCCGACTACATCGGCAGCGACCACACCGAGGTCATCATGACCAAGGAGCAGGTGCTGGACTCCCTTGATTTCGTCATCAAAATGCTGGGCACCTTCGATATCACCACGATCCGGGCCAGCATGGGCATGTATCTGATGTGCAAGTGGATCCACGAGAACACCGACATCCGCGTGCTGCTGACCGGCGAGATCTCCGACGAGCTGTTCGGCTATAAGTACACCGACTTCGCGCCCTCTCCCGAGGCGTTTCAGGAGGAAGCGGAGAAGCGTATCCGTGAGCTGCACATGTACGATGTGCTCCGCGCCGACCGTTGCATCTCCGTCAACTCGCTGGAGGCCCGCGTACCCTTCGGCGATCTGGACTTCGTCCGCTATGTGCTGGCCATCGACCCGGCCAAGAAGGTCAACATTTACAGCAAGGGCAAGTACCTGCTGCGCCACGCATTTGAAGGGGACTATCTGCCTTATGAAATTCTCTACCGGGAAAAGGCAGCCTTCTCCGACGCGGTGGGCCACTCCATGGTGGATCACTTGAAGGCCTTTGCCGAGGACTGCTATTCCGATGAGCAGTTCCAGCAGCGCCGCAAGCGCTTCTCCCATGCCCAGCCCTTTACCAAGGAATCGCTTCTTTACCGCGAGATATTTGAAAAATACTACCCCGGTCAGTCTGAGATGATCGTGGACTTCTGGATGCCCAACAAGAGCTGGAAGGGCTGCGATGTCAACGACCCCTCCGCCCGTGTGCTGTCCAACTACGGCGCCAGCGGGCAATAAATCACAGGCACCGCCTGACGGGGCCCTATCCCCGTTACGGCGTTTCTTTTGCCATAATCTCTCCTCAAATAAGTGCAGCACCGCATCTCCGTCTGGAAATGCGGTGCTGTGCTGTTTATTTCCGGGGAAAAGGGGAGTCCCCGTTGTGGTCAAATTCGTAATGCCACGTCCGGACAAGCCCGGAGGGCGCGTCATGCTCCAGCCGGTCCATGGCGGACAGATGGCCGTCCTGATACCGGCAGATGCTGATGCCGCACAGGCGGTCGTCCCTATCCATGCGGAGTCCGATCTCGCGGTTTTACTCCCGCAAGACAGCCTCCCGGAAATAGGGGCCATGCGTCAGATCGCTGTATGGCCCGTCCACGACGATCAGCCGACCCTGCGCATCAAAACCATAGGCGAAGTCAGGCGGCGTTTTGCAGCGGGAGGGACTTTTCAGCAGCCGCCCGCGGTCGGCGCCGCCTATCACCATGTCATAGACGGGGCTGGGGCAGTACCAGCCACGATGCAGGACACCGCCGCCTCTGGCGTACTGCCATGCGGCTGCCTGCTCCCGCAAGGTGCGGTACAGGGAGGGAAGGGTATCGTGATATTGCGCAAGGAGCTCGTTGATCTCCTGATAAATGCACTCATAGGCCAAGGTGCGTCACCTCCTGATGGTATCAGTATACCGGTCATCTGTGTCCGGTGCAAGGCTTTTCTGCGCGTGGTTGCGCATTTCAGCGGGATGTGATAGAATAGCGGCACAAGGAGGAATCGTGGAATGAAGGAGCGAATTTGCATCGATTTACAGGCGCTGTCAGGTGAGGATGCTGTTGTCCGGCGGCTGACGGAGGCGGATGTGGAGCAGGTCTATGCCCTGTGCATCGGGAATCCACTGTACTACGAATATCATCCGCCTGTGGTGACCCGTGACGCTGTGCGGGCGGATATGAACAGCCTTCCGCCGGGTATGGCGCCGGAGGATAAGTACTTTATCGGCTTCTTTCAGCAGGGGCGTCTGTTCGCCATCATGGATCTGATCAGCGGCTATCCAGAGCGGGACATTGCCTTTATCGGGCTTTTCATGGTGGACAGCAGCTGCCAGACGAAGGGTGTGGGAACCGCACTGATCCAGCGGCTGTGCGATGGCCTGCGGGGCATGGGCTTTCGTGCGGTTCGGCTGGCTTGGATCGACGGCAATCCGCAGGCGGAGCACTTTTGGCGAAAGAACCGGTTTACGGTGTTGAAAAAGACCGACAGTCTGGATGGTTGCGCCTGCGTGCTGGCCCAACGTGAACTGTAAAAAGGGGGATATCCTTGCGTTAAAGCTTGCAAGAATATCCCCTTTACACAACTTAGGCCGCCTCAGAGAAAACTCCGTTTCTGCCATCATCTCCCCTTCGTATATCTTGTATTTCAGTCCATAGACCAATCAAATATATCGAAAATCAGATGCGTATCTTCTTGATGTATAGTTTTTTAGATGTTATAATAAACAAAAATAAAGCCTGCGCCACTGGTAGAAACGGTTATGTTTGTTTTGGGCAACAATGATTCATCGATGATGTTAGCGCAGGGGGGTACAGCCGATTTAAGCTGGGAAACCCCAGTTAATTCTGGCCAGAATACAGAACAAGGATAGCGCTGAGGGATAGCAACGCTTTCGGATACTCTACATCCCGGCCTATATCTAATGACCATATAGGAAAACTTGCGACGGGGTCGATTACCAGCCGCATTACTGATCGGCTTTGCCTTTTGTGCAGGGCCGTTTTTCCTTATGAGGGAAATCTACATGAAATGCTGAAGAAGGGGTGATGGTTTTGCAGTACTATGCACATGTTCGGGAAAGTGCCAATGACAATAAGAAATATCAGACGGTTGCCCAGCATTTGACGGGTACGGCTGAGCTTTGCCGCGGTTTTGCGGCGGCATTTGGGGCGGACGCTGACGGGGAACTGGCAGGATTGGCCCACGACATCGGTAAATGCACAGAAGAGTTTCAAAACCGTCTGCTGAATGACGGCCCTATTGTTGACCACGCCACGGCGGGCGCGATGGCCTGTGCCGTGCGGGGAAGCCGCTATGTTTCCGCCTGCGTGGCGGGGCATTACGGCGGTCTGCCGGATTTTGGCAATATGAAAACGGCCCGGAAGGACGATGGTACATTCTATGGGCGGCTGCTGAAAGGCCGCGACGAACAGTGCTTGGGGCGCTGCGGTGAAAGTGGCGTGGCGTTATCGCCGCCGACGGTCTCTGCGGCGCAGAAGTTGGATCCCCTACAAGCTTCTTTCTGGACAAGAATGCTCTATTCCTGTCTGGTGGACGCCGACTTTCTGGATACGGAGCGGTTCATGAACGGCGATCCGGGTCGGGGCGGATACGATGATATCCCCACGCTGCTGGCGCGGCTGCAAGCGTATATTGAGCCGTGGCAGCAGCCTAAGACGGAGCTGAACCGGCTGCGCTGTGAGATCCTGAACGCCTGTCTGAGTGCGGGCAGTAAACCGAAAGGTATTTACACACTGACAGTCCCAACCGGCGGTGGAAAGACGGTGGCGTCACTGGCATTCGCGCTGCGCCATGCGGCGGAACACAGGATGCAGCGGGTGATCTACGTCATCCCGTATACCTCTATCATTGACCAGAACGCTCAGGTGTTCCGGGATATTCTGGGGAGTGGTAATGTGCTGGAGCACCATTCCGGCGTGCAGTTTGACCTCTCCGACGGTGCACCGGCGGAGGACGTCCGGAAAGCGCTGGCCACGGAAAATTGGGACATGCCGGTAGTGGTCACCACGGCGGTGCAGTTTTTTGAGTCCATGTACGCTGCCCGCTCCTCCCAGTGCCGCAAGCTGCACAATCTGGCCAACAGCGTCATTATCTTCGACGAGGCGCAGATGCTGCCATTGCCGCATCTGCGGCCCTGCGTGGCTGCCATGGCTTCGCTGGCGGAGCAATTTCACTCCACGGTGGTGCTGTGTACCGCAACGCAGCCGTCACTGGACGACCTGCTGCGGACCTATGCGCCAGACTGTCCTGTGACGGAGCTCTGCCCGCAGAAGACGGCGCTGTATGACCGCTTTCGCCGCGTAACCTTCCGGCAGACTGGAACGCTGACCGATGAGGCGCTGGCGGAGCAGCTGAGTTCGCAGCATCAAGTTCTTTGCATCGTCAACAGCCGCAAGGCTGCCCAAAGCATATACGCGCTGCTGCCGCCGGTGCTGTTTCAGAAGACCATTGAAGTGGCCAGAGAAGCACTGGGTGGCGGCCGTGACATTGCTGAGCCTGAGACGATGGCTCAGTACTTCTGCATTCTGCGTGATCTGACCGGCGATGCACTGGACAAGCAGGGCGTTATTAAGGCATTTACGCAGGGCATCGAGGGCTGTGAATTTCCGTTCCGGACGGTGGCGGAGACATTCCATCTCATCGACCAGAATACATACACCGTCTACATTCCCTATGGCGAGGGTGCGACCTTGCTCCGGCAGTTGCAGGACGGCGAGTGCTCTAAGGGGCTGTACCGTAAGCTAGGCCGCTATGCCGTCTCCGTATATGATAAGCACTTTCAGGCGCTGCATCATGCAGGCGTATTGCTGACGGCACGGGAGGTTCCCGCATTGGACGAGGACAGCGCCATTTTGACAGACCTGACGCTGTACAGCGAGACTATGGGGCTAGATTTGAATCCGGAGACAGGTAAGGCGGAGATTATCTGATGTCCGTTCTATTGACACCATGCCATGTAAGCTATGTTTACAACAAAAAGAAGGGAGTGATCTTATGGCGATACAAGTGGAAGTGTGGGGCGATTATGCACTCTTTTCCCGTCTTGAGTTCAAAGTCGAACATGTGACCTATGACACCATGACGCAGTCGGCGGCCCGTGGGATTCTTGACAGCCTGTTCTGGCACCCCGGTATGAAATGGCGCATTGACCGCATCCATGTATGCAGTCCCATCCGCTTCACCAATATCCGCCGCAATGAGGTGAAGGACACTATTCCATGGAAAAAAGTTGAAACGGCAATGAAAACAGGGCAAGGCAAAGAACTGTACCTATCTACTGCAAAAAGCATCCAGCAGCGGGCGGCCATGGTGCTGCGGGATGTACACTATGTGATCGATGCACATTTCGACCTGACGGAGAACGCGGCGCCCGGCGACAACGCCGGAAAGTTTCAGGATATCATCAAGCGCCGTTTGGAGCGGGGCCAGTGTTACAGTATGCCCTATTTCGGTATACGGGAATAATTCCCTGCCCATTTCCGCCGCTGCACGGAGCTGCCGCCCTGTCCGGAGGAGCTGAAGGGAGTCCGTGATCTGGGCTGGATGCTGCTGGATATGGACTACACCGATCCCCAGAACATCACGCCCCGGTTTTTCCGGGCCAGCCTGACGGACGGCGTGATGGTCGTGCCGCCATGGGAAAGCGAGGAGGTGAGGGGATGATCCTGCAAGCGCTGACGCGATATTATGAGGATCTTCTCCAGCGCGGCGAGATTGCCGCTCCCGGCTGGAGCCCGGCAAAGATCAGCTTTACCCTGTGTCTGGATAAAGGCGGTCAGGTGACGCAGGCGATCCCCACTATGGAAGAAGTAACGATGGGTAAAAAGGCAGTCCTGCGTCCACAGTCGATAATCTTGCCGTCGGCGGTAAAGCGCACTGTTGGTATTGCTTCCAACTTCCTGTGGGACAACTCCGCCTATCTGCTGGGCGTTGACCAGAAGGGGAAGCCGGAGCGCAGCCGGGATTGCTTCCGTGCCGCCGCAAGCCTGCACCATGCTGTGTTGGATGGCGTGGATTCGCCCATTGCCAAAGCGATTCTGGCTTTCTTCGACACCTGGCAACCGGAAAAAGCGATGGAACACCCCGCCCTGGCCGGACAGTACGAGGCAGTCACCGCAGGCGGAAATCTGCTGTTCCGGGTGGATGGCTACTATTCTCATGAGGATACCGCCATCCGTGAGGCATGGCAGCGGTATCGGGACGGCGCGGACGAGGACGCCGTGAAAATGCAGTGCCTCGTCACCGGACGCGAGGACGAGATCACAGCCACCCACCCCGCCATCAAGGGGGTGCGAGACGCCCAGTCCAGCGGCGCGGCACTGGTGTCGTTCAACGCGCCGGCCTTTTGCTCCTATGGACGGGAACAGAACTATAATGCGCCGGTAGGCAAGTGCGCGGCCTTCGCCTACACTGCCGCGTTGAACCACCTGCTGGCAGACAGAAACAATGTGCAGGTCATCGGCGATACCACCATCGTCTGCTGGGCTGAGGGCGCAGAGCCGGTTTATCAGGACTTGTTCATGTCCTTCATGTCTGACAAAATGCCATCGACCATATCGGACAATGACCTGCGCGCGGCCCTGAGAGACTTGGCAAAAGGACTGCCCTGCAATGACTTGGGTGTCGATCCCCACCGTACCTTTTACATTCTGGGTCTGGCGCCCAACGCGGCCAGGCTCTCTGTCCGATTTTTCCTGCGGGACAGCTTCGGCAGGCTGATGCGGAACGTCAACGAACACTATGAACGGCTGGAGATCGTGAAGCCCGCCTACGCCAAACCCGGCGTGCTGTCCCTGTGGGCGCTGCTGCGGGAGACGGTGAATCTCAATTCCAAGGATAAGTCACCCTCACCGGCCATGGCAGGAGCTACAGCGCGGGCCGTCTTTTCCGGCGGACTGTACCCCGCGTCGCTGCTGGAGGCTGTCATGCTGCGGATCCGCGCGGAGCGGAATATTACTTGGGGCCGCGCGGCCATCATCAAGGCGTATTTGAAGCGCAAATACGCAGATCGAATCGATGCGGAACATCATTATATTTCGGAGGTGACTGGGGTGAAACTGAACGATGCGTGTAACTATATGCCATATATTTTGGGACGGCTATCCTTCCCTCTGACCTCTCCACCTACGGCGGCGCGGCGAAAAATCTCTTGCAGGATTTGCAGAGCC
>USMI01000021.1 GCA_900555735.1 uncultured Eubacteriales bacterium
ACTGTGCCTGCTGTTCTTGAAGTGCGTGGCAAAGTTCAATATTCGATAGAGAGAAATCTTTCGGTCGCGTTCTATGGAAATAATGGTTTAGCATCTGCACTAAATCTGCAGATCCAGAAGATAGGAAAAGCGCAGGGCGCGGAGACTTAATCTCCGTGTCCTGCGCTTCTTGCTATTTGTGACTATTGAGGGCAGCTTTTTCCGCACCGCGGATACCTGACAAAGCAGTAATGTCAGCCTTTAACCATAGATGGGGCTCCGTACAATACCAGCATGGGTCTTTTCGCCTTTTGAAGATACGATATGGACCACCTTCCGAGTTGTCATAAATATGGCACACATCACATACGGGAATCAGGTCTTTAACTAACCCCAACGCCTTTTCGTAACGAACTATGACTTTTTCTTTTGGAACACCATGACCGCCTCCCATTACACGAGATTCTACACGTGCAACATTGATATAGGGATCAGAGGTCAACACATAGCAGCAACGAATAAAGAATCCATCATCTGGGGCGTCCAGTTAAGAAGTGCGGCAGCTTCCTCGTTGGTCATGTTCTTTGCTTCCGGCACAATGCTTTCAAAGACTGCGCCCCGGACGATAAGGCGGTGACTGCGCGTTCTGCGTTCCTCTTTGGATAACTTCTGACGCAACATTTTTTCCCGGTTCTCAAACTGCCGGAGTTTCTTCTTTCTGTCCTCAATCTCGGCTTGCAGTTCTTCACGGTTTTTCTCTCTTGGCTTTGTCATGGTTGGTCGCTCCTTTCTGATCATAGGCAAACGAAAAGAGCAGCCGTTTTCTGTGCGAAAATAGCTGCCCTCAATAGGTGGTTTACAATTTTAGAATGTCAGTATCTTAACTTACATGGACTAATTGCTTACCAAAAAATCATAACCAAACAACGTGCAGATGTATCGAAGTCCTTGATCAATTTCTTCACGAGAAAAATCATGCATTGCTAAATAATCATCAGAGCAGTTATTTAGCTTTGAATAGAAATCAAGGGCTATCTGAAGCCATGATAAATCCGACTGATCCAAGTCATTGAACAGCAAATCTTCTGCTGCACAAATGTCCCCATCGTCAATCATTTTTTCAAGCATTTTTCCATAACTAGAATCTTCAATTTGAGTTGCAGTCTGTTCGTTGGCTGATATCCCAAGTGCAACAGCCAAAATTGCTTGGATCATAGCTTCAATTTGACGCATGAGCCAGTCTTGCTGATAAATCATTTTGCCTCCATGTTCGTTGTTTTCTTCTGCATATTTTTCTCGTTTGTTGATATGATTGACAAAATGCAAGTATGATTGCAGACTTGCTTGTTACTTCCGGCAGTTCTTTTGCACCAACTTCAACATCAACAGTAGGAAGATTTTTCCCGTCATACTTTCCAATCCATTTAATCTTCATTGTCATTCTCCTCACTTAACGGAACGAAGTGATGAAACATTCTCGGTCTGGCAGTTTTCTTCTACTTACCGGGAATGAAGCTCCGCAGGACGTGCGATACTCCCGATAGGAGAGTATGGACGTGCGTCCTTTAGTTCCTAAAGGGAGTTTGAAATTCCTGACAGCATATTACCACTTGCCCTTTTTCAGCCTTCCGCCAATCAGAATACCGGCAAAGAGGACAACGGCAGTCAATGCGGAAATCCAGATTGGCGAAAGCACCCATATCCAGTGCCACTTAATCACGCCTGACAGCTTCAGAACAATGAATACAATCGTCAGGATGGATACGATGCCAAGCCCGCCTTGCTTTGTTTTTGTGTTCATAACAGTCCTCCTGAGAATGAAGTTTGACGTTCTTTAACTCCAACGGTTACCTAACTTGACAGCCGCCCCACTCCACTGCCGTGAAGCCGGTGCGCACCGGGGCGGTGAGGTTCTGCGTAGAAATATCCACGGCACTCTCAAGCGGCATCCACGCCATAAATACCCGCAGCAATGTATCGGGTGCTGGCTCAATGGATAGCTGCGCCGCTTGTGTATAGCTGTCAGACTGAAATGCAATGAGATTGTAAGGATTCCCTTTCATCAACGGCAGCCAGTAAACGATAAACTCGTTTGCTTCCTTGTTTTCATCTGCCGCACCTCTTACCTGTCATAGACCTTGTTCCAGTCTTTCTGCGCCTGCCAACCAATATTGGCCGCGTCCACGCCCTGCTCCGCGCAGGCCGCGGCAAACTCCGTCTCTGTATAAGGGCCGCTGACCGCGCCGGAAGCCAGCGCCACCGCGTAATAGGCCATGTCGCCCTTGTCTTTCTCCGCACGCTGCTGGACATAGATGGTACTCTCGTCCCAGGCCACGGCGTATACATAGCCCTCCACCACCGGCTCGGCAGTCAGAGCATCGTCATCCACACAGACCAGCGGGATCTCTTGGCTATTGATCCGCCACACGGCATAGTCGCCCGGCAGGTCCTCATATTTCCAATCCCCCGCCCCGGCGCAGGCAGTCAGCGTCAGCATCAATGCCAGCAGACACACGATACCCGTCAATTTTTTCATGATCCATCACCTCCTCCACATCATAGCACACAGCCATGAGCAAAACTCCAAAAGAGTAGTAATATCAATGGTTCCCGGCCATGGCTGAAACCGGAAATCACTCATACTGCGATTTTCCCAGCGAACACTGGACCTGTATCCGTACCAACAACGTGATCGAGCGGCTGAACCGTGAGATCCGCCGACGGACGCGGGTGGTGGGGACATTCCTGGACGGCAACTCCGCCCTGATGCTGGTCTGCGCGAGGCTGCGCCATGTGGGCAGGTACCCAGTGGGGCAACAAGAAATACATGAACATGAAGCACTTGGAGGCGGCTCTGGACGACGCCTCTATTGCCGGCTGACTTCACTCAGCCGGAGCCTGCAAACAATTTTGCGCATAAATCTTGACGGGACCAAAGTTACAGCCCGACTCAAATAAATAACGGATGACGCAAGCACTACAAAAGCCACGAGGATCGCAATCCATAACTTCTTTTTCTTCATACTGTTCACCTCCAAAAATCAGGTCGGTTTCTTTTGCTTTGTCGGCGGGTAGAAGGATTGTTCAAATTACTTATAACTATCTAATATAATTATACCATGCAAAGCACGAACTTTTCAATTCCTAATCTGCTACAATAGCTTTCAGCATAGCGACAAAGCCTGATTCATCGGCGGTAAAGGATTCAACATACAGCTCACAGCCGTTCAGTTCAAAAACAGCGTGGTAGCAGGTTTCGGACGTGTCCTTATATTGGCAGAGATACATCTCCGTTCCACCAATTTTGGATTTTGATGCGCCGCTCTGATACCAACTGTTCAGGTATTCTCCGGCGCGGGTATTCTTGCCGATGCAAATAAGAACCTCCTGCGTCCCGTCCTCCGACGCATAGGCAAACCAGTTCAAATCGAATGAACCGTCAAAGTAAAAACCGTGCGGGTGCAACTCTCCCTGCTCCGCAAATGTTCCGATGGCGGTCAAACGGTCGGCAAGGTCGATTCCGTAGTATTCAAACATTTCCTCGCTGCTTTTCCTGATGAGCGTATCTTCGCTCAAATTGGGAAGTAGCATCTGCGGCAGCTCTGCAACCTCATTCACATTGATAACGTCCGCAGTCTTGTCAACAACGGAACTGCCCGGATTGGTCGGGTCATCAACAACGGTGCCGTTCGGATTGTTGGGGCTTGTGATGCCATGCTGACCCAGAAAGTTTGGCAAAACATAGATTGCAGCGGCAAGCATGACAACAAGGCAGGCAGCCATATAGGTAAAGTGTTACCCGTGATAATTTTCCATCAAAATAATTGACGAAAAGTTTTATTCAAACTGTTAAAAAAATCGATTTGTTTTTCTTTTTATATTAGTGTAAGGATAAGCCAGTCAGGAGATTGATGGATTTATTACATGCACCTTGAAAACTGAACAGCCGGATCAGGAAGTTATACAGGTCGCCCGGACAGAATGCGAGGATAGGAGCGTTCCCGTGACGATAAGCGCTGCACAGCAGCGGCCTGAAATACGCGCTCGGAAAGCGTAGGAAATGAGCCTGATGTAATGGCATATATGGGTACTATTTTTTCTATTTTGCAGTTGAACGAATGGAGGTTCAAATCGTATAATACTTATACGAGAGTCGTGGAGGACCATACTGATCTTCACTTCAACTGCAGGAAAGGAGTTGTTGTATGGCAGTTGAAGTAAACAACACAGCTACTCAGGCTAATGCGGATAAAAGAACATATTCAGTACAGGAAATCGCGGACATTCTGCAAATCAGCCGCAGTATGGCCTATGTTCTTTGCCGAAAATCTTTGTTCAAGACCGTTCGTGTCGGCAAGTATGTTCGCATTTCCAAACCTTCTTTTGATGCTTGGCTTGATAGCATAGAATAAGAAGGGAGATTTAGAATGGCTTCTATCGTAAGAAGAGGAAAAACCTTTTCTGTTGTCCACTATGAGGGAACAGGCAAAGACCGTCATCAGGTCTGGGATTCCGGCTTGAGCTATACAGCCGCCAAAGCCCTAAAAGCAAAACTGGAGCATGAAGGCGTGGTCAAAGTCAAAACAAAGGGCGACGACATGACCGTAAGCGAATTTCTATATGAGTTCGTAGAGAAATACGGCGCAAAGCGCTGGGTCGCTTCCACCTATGACGGAAATGTTGGCCTGCTGGAAAACTATGTTCATCCTTATCTGGGCGACAAAAACTGAAATCGATTCGGACAAAGACCGTTGATGACTACTATGACTTCCTGTTGGAAGAGGCGGAGCCTGCTGCAAATATGGGACGGCAGAAACGTGAACATGTAACCGCATCGACTGTTCATGATATTCACAAGATCGTACGCTGTGCCTTTAATCTGGCAGTCAAATGGGACTACATCAGCACAAACCCGTTTATCAAGGCAACGCTTCCGGAACACAAGGAAAAGGAGCGAAAAGTGCTGGAGCCCGAGCAGGTTTTGAAGGTTCTCGACTTCACCTGCCGCAAGGAGTACTACGACTACTACCTTATGCACTGCGCGATCCATCTTGCGATTGCCTGCACGATGCGCGGCGGAGAGATTGGTGCCTTACAATGGGATCGTGTTGATATGGTTAAACAGCGTGTCAGCATTGATCGCGTTATCGACCGTATTGGTAAGGAAAACGCAAAGCTCCCGAAAATGCAAATTCTCTTTACCTTTCCGAACCTTTATCCCGGAACAAAAACGAGCATTATGCTGAAGCAGCCTAAAACGGAAGGCAGTATCCGGGAAATTGATGTACCGGCCAGCACTATACAGGCACTGGCCGGTCTGAGGGAGTTACAGGAGAATTTGAAAAAGGAGCTTGGCCCCGAAGGGTATGCTGATTATGGTCTCGTGATCTGCCAAGCCAACGGCCGCCCCGTCATGACGGAACACTTGAACAAGAAGTTCAAGGATATCCTTGAAGATTTAAGCGATCCGGATATCGATCCGAAAGACTTCGTGTTTCATAGTCTCCGACATACGAGCGCGGCGGCAAAGTTGGCATTGTCGCACGGTGATTACAACTCTGTACGTCATGCCGGCGGGTGGGCAAATCTTGAAATGCTGACACGCCGGTACGGAAATCACTCTTTTGCCAATGACCGACTCAATGTTGCTCAGAAGATGGACGACTTCCTTGGAGGAAACAGTCCGGAAAGCACTGCTTTACCGGCCAATCCTTCGGTATCGCCCGAAGCGGCTGAAGCCGCCCTCAAGGCTATCCTGCAAAGCAATTCTGAGTTGCTAATCAAAGTCGCCCAGTCCATCCAAAACTGCTAATCCGTAGAAGAGCCGATTAGCAAAGATTTCAACCTGTCGAAATGTCGTATTAGCAAAGGCCCCTCTCCAAAAGCGAAAATTTCTGCTAATATTAGCAAAAATCCTGCTAATGAAAAGGGGCCTAACCAATCAAAATGCTTGCTAACCATTCAACTAATATTAGCAAGCACAAAACCCGCAAACGCTTGTGACGTAAGGGATTGTGGCACCCCCGGCCAGGCTCTAACTGGCGGCCTACCGCTTAGGAGGCGGTCGCTCTATACAACTGAGCTACGGAGGCATATGCAAGCTGTATTTTACTCCATGGACCGCCGGTTTGTCAACGAAAATAAGAGAAAAAGTTGTCAAAACCCCTTGCAATCGAATCACTCAGGGAATATAATAGCAAGGTTGATGAAATTATACCCAAGAGAAAGGGGTTTTTCCTTTGCAGAACGAAAAACTGAGAAATGTCGCCATCATTGCCCACGTTGACCACGGCAAGACCACGCTGGTGGATCAGATGCTGAAGCAGGGCGGCGTATACCGTGAGAATCAGGAGACCGTGGAGCGTGTCATGGACTCCAACGATCTGGAGCGTGAGCGCGGCATCACTATTCTGGCCAAGAACACCGCCATCCAGTACGGCGACACCAAGATCAACATTGTGGACACCCCGGGCCACGCCGACTTCGGCGGCGAGGTGGAGCGTATCCTGAAGATGGTCAACGGCGTCATCCTGCTGGTGGATGCCGCCGAAGGCCCCATGCCCCAGACCCGCTTTGTGCTGAGCCGTGCGCTGGAGCTGGGCCACCGTGTCATCGTGGTCATCAACAAGATCGACCGCCCCGACCAGCGCATCCACGAGGTCATTGACGAGGTGCTGGAGCTGCTGCTGGATCTGGACGCCACTCCTGAGCAGCTGGACAGCCCCATGCTGTTCTGTTCCGCCCGCAACGGTACCGCCAGCTACTCCCCCGATGTGGTGGGCACCGACCTGAAGCCGCTGTTTGACACCATTCTGGACTATATTCCCGCGCCGGAGGCCGACCTCGATCAGCCATTCCAGATGCTGGTCAGCGCCATCGACTACAACGAGTTTGTGGGCCGTATCGCCATCGGCCGCATTGAGCGCGGCGTGCTGAAGCAGAATCAGGAGATCGCGGTGTGCAACTACCATGATCCCAACGCACCTGCCAAGAAGGCCAAGGCTGTCAGCATGTACGAGTTTGCCGGTCTGGGCAAGGTGCCTATCACCGAGGCCACCGCCGGTAACATCATCGCCCTCAGCGGCATCGGCGACATTACCATCGGCGACACCATCTGTGCTCCCACCTGCGTGGAGCCGCTGCCCTTCGTGAAGATCAGCGCCCCCACGGTGGAGATGACCTTCTCCGTCAACGACAGTCCCTTCGCCGGACGGGAGGGCAAATTCGTCACCAGCCGCCAGCTCCGCGACCGTCTGTGGCGTGAAACGCTGAAGGACGTGTCCCTGCGTGTCAGCGAGATCGACGGCGTGATGGACGCCTTCAACGTGGCGGGCCGCGGTGAGATGAGCCTGTCCATTCTGATCGAGACCATGCGCCGCGAGGGCTATGAATTTCAGGTTTCCCCTCCCCGCGTGCTGTATCAGACCATCGACGGCAAGAAGTGCGAGCCCATCGAGCGTCTGGTGGTAGACGTGCCCAGCGAGAGCGTGGGCGCGGTCATCGAAAAGCTGGGCGCCCGCAAGGCCGACCTGACGGAGATGACCCCCATCGGCAACCGCATGAAGGTGGAGTTCCTTGTCCCCAGCCGCGGCCTGTTCGGCTATCGCAACGAGTTCCTGACCGACACCCGCGGCGAGGGCATCATGGCCAGCGTGTTTGACAGCTACGCCCCCTATAAGGGCGAGCTGACCCGCCGCAACACCGGCTCTCTGGTGGCCAGCGAGACCGGCGAGTCCATTACCTACGGCCTGTTCAACGCGCAGGAGCGCGGCGTGCTGTTCATCGGTGCCAACGTGGGCGTGTACGAGGGCATGGTGGTAGGCATCAGCCCCAAGCAGGAGGACATCGTGGTGAACGTCTGCAAGAAGAAGCAGCTGACCAACACTCGTGCCGCCGGCAGCGACGACGCTTTGCGTCTGGTGCCTCCCCGGAAAATGAGTCTGGAGCAGTGTCTGGAGTTCTTAGCGGACGACGAGCTGCTGGAGGTCACCCCCAAGAACCTCCGCATCCGCAAGACCATCCTGAACCACGAACGCCGCATGAAGGCCCAACACGGCGGCAAGAAGAACTGAGCATAAAAAGCAGCCTGTCCGTCGGACAGGCTGCTTTTTGCAGCTTTTTATTTTTGCAGCTTTTTATACAATGTCAACTCTGGTTGCGGCGATTGTAAGCCGCCGTAGGTAGACTTTACGTCCCGTTTCTGGTAGAATACTGGCAGAAACGGAAAGGAGAACCACCCATGACCTTTGGTGAAAAGCTGCAAGCCCTGCGCAAGGCACAGGGCTTGAGTCAGGAGGAGCTGGCACAGCGGATCAATGTCTCCCGGCAGGCCCTGTCCAAGTGGGAGAGCGGCGCGTCGGTGCCCGATACGGAAAACGTGATCGCTCTTAGCCGCCTGTTCGGCGTGTCTACTGATTATCTGCTGCTGAACGAGGTCAAAGCCCCCGGCCATGTACCGGCCATCGCATGGCCGAAGCCCCGCAAGTATCTGCTGGCCGCCGCCATTGTCGGCGCGGTGGGACTTGTGGCGATACGGTTCATCTGGGCCGCGATGGCCGTCTCTATGTTCTTCAACTTCGGTTCCGACGCATGGAGCTTTATGGAAAACGACAGCGGCTTTCCCGGCGGCTTTATGGCCCCGATGATACAGCATTACACGCTGCTGTCGGTGCTGAACACGGTATTTCTGGTACTGCTAGCGGCAGGCGGTCTGGGCGCGGCCTTTTACCATCCTCTCCTGCGCCTGTGGAAAAAGCACTGCACCAAGGACGCCCCTGAAAATGACACTTGACCTTTTCCCGTCTCCCCTGATAAAAAGGACTCCGTGCGCTGCGGCGCACGGAGTCCTTTTTCATTCATCCTTCGGGACAAACATCAGGTTCATATCCACCTGAATGTCGATGCCGTCCAGCTGACCGCTGGCGGTATACTGCCACATATCGAAGCGGTAATAAAAGTCGGGATAGCTGTTGTAATCCGCCACCCAGAGGGAATAGTCCGCCAAGCGTCTCAGGTCGTAGTGATAGTACCCCTGCTGGCGGTTGATGTAAACACCGGCCCGGTAGCCCGCCGCCTCGATGGTCTGACAGAAGGCCACGGCGCTGTCGGTCAGGTGGGCGTAGTCATAGCCGTTGGTGCGGGAATCCTCCACCGCGATCGGCTCCCAATCGAAGTAGATGGGCATTTCCATTCTGCGCCCGTCCAGCTGCTCCAGCACATATTGGGCCTCCTCCCTGCCCTCCTCCGCCGTCAGGGCCTGCGAGAAGAAGTATGCGCCGGTGTCGATACCGGCGGCGTGTGCGCCGTCCAGATGGCTGGTAAACAGCTCGTCCGGCTGCAAAGCGCCCTTGCCGTAGCCCCGGTAGCCAAGGCGGATGATGGCAAATTCCACGCCGTCCGCCGCAGCCTTATCCCAATCCACGTCGCCCTGAAACACCGACAGGTCGATGCCCCGGCTGGTGGTAAAATCGCTGCCCTGATAGTGGGGCTTATCGTTCAGCGTCACGAACTGCCAGCGCCGCAGCGGGCTGACGGCAAAGTTCTCATGGGGCGTCAGCCACACCATGTTGGCGCCGTCGTTCACATAGATCTGTCCCTCATGAGGGTCCGGCTCCTCCGGCTGCTGGGCGGGCCGCAGCGAATGGATCACCAGCAATGCCGCCGCGATCACCGCCGCCAGCACAACGGCCAATATGACCGGAAGCAGGCTTCCTCTCTTTCTTCTCTGTCTGGTCATGGTCTCCATCTCATTTCTCCGCTTTCATCATGTTCCACATAACTCGCTGGGCAAACTCACGGGCATGGGCCGCTTTCTCCTCATCCATGAACGTGGTCTTGTAGCCCAGATGCCGCTCGCCGTACAGACCCAGCCACCGGAGATGGGCATGCTTACAGGTGCGGCGCAGGGCCTCTTCCCACAAGTCGGCGCCCTTCTCCACCCGATAGCCGCAGGTGATGATGGCCGCCACAGCCTTTCCTTCCCACAGGGATGGGCCTTTTTCATCGCCGTAGTACTTGCAAAGAGCGTAGATGCAGCGGTCCAGCGCCGCCTTCATAGGCGCGGTGCAGCTCCAAAGGTAGATGGGGCTGGCCAACAGCAGCAGGTCGCAGTCGAGAATTTCCTCATAAATAGCGGTCATATCGTCGTCAATGACGCAGTTGGGGCCGTCCCAGTCCCACTGGCAACCCCGGCAGGCCATGCAGGGCAAGATGGCCTCGTCATAGAGGGAATACACCACGAAGGTGTTGCCCGCCGCCTGCCATTCGTCCAGAAACGGCGTCATCAGGGCGCGGGTATTGCTCTGGCCTCCTCTGGGAGAAGCAAACAGGACGCAGCATTTCATGAAATGTTCTCCTTTCACACGCGCTCAAAAAGGTGGATGTCGAACGCCGCCGTGGTGGTCAAGTGATCCAGCGCCGCCAGCCGTTCCTTCCCCGCCCGGGGCGTTTTCCAGCAGTAGGGCGTCATGCCGAACAGCGCCTGAATGTCCTCCTGACAGGGCAGGGTGATCTGATCCCGCACACGGGCGATGGTCACATACCGAAAGCCCTCATAGGGCGTCTCGCCGGTCTCGTTGCGATAGGGCCGGTCATATAGCACCTGCTTCATCTCCCACAGGTGCTCCGCCGCCGGAACCACATACAGGAAATGCCCGCCGGGTCTCAGCACCCTCCGGAACTCGTCGACGGCCAGCGGCGAAAAGCAGTCCAGCAGCAGATCAACAGTCCCGTCCGCCAGCGGCAGATGATAGGCGCTGGCCACGGCAATCTCCGCCTGCCGCACCTTCTTTGCCGCCCGCCGGGCCATGTCCTTGGAAATATCGATGCCCGTCATGCGGGGCTCCTTTCCGGCATGGGAGAGGATGTTCCAGATAGCGGCGGTATAGTAGCCCTCGCCGCAGCCCACATCCAGCACCGCCGGAGCATGGCGGGTATAGGTCAGGGCAATGTCGCACAGGGCATCCCGCAGGAAATCATAGTAGCCCTTGTTGAGAAAGGCGCTGCGGGCGGCGGTCATGGCCTTGTCGTCGCCGGGAGACTTGGAGTGCCGCTGGTTCACCGGCAGCAGATAGGTATAGCCCTCCTTGGCGATGTCAAAGCAGTGGCCGTTGGGACAGCGATAGGTTTTTTCCTCCCGCGCAAGGGATGCACCGCACACGGTGCAGCGAAAGAGACTGTTCATCGCTTCTCACCCTCCGGCAGCGTCACATCGTGGATCCACTTCCCCTTCCGGATGCGGATGGCACACAGCGGCACCTTAATGAGGGATTCCACCTGAATGGCGGCAGCCACCCACCAGCAGGAGCCGTGCAGCACCAGCGCGAACAGCGCCGTCAGCGGCAGGGCCGCCAGCCATTGGGGCGCGATGTCTAGCACGGCGGAGCAGAATACGTCGCCTCCGGCCCGCAGCACGCCCACCACCGCCGAAATGGAGTAGGCATGCAGCGGAATGGACGCAAAGCCGGTGACCGCCAGTGCGGTGGCGATACGGGCTGTCTCGCCGTACAGCTCGAACAGCGGGAAGACCACCGGCTGGAACAGCAGCGGCACCAGCGCCAGTGCCAGCACCGCCAGCACCACGCCCACCAGAATGGTGACCCACAGCAGGGTATGGCTCAGCGCCAGCACCTCCTTGTGGCTCTGCCCCTCGCCGATAGCCTTGCCCACCATGACGGCGGCAGCAGCGCCAAGGCCGAAGCACACCACCAGAGACAGCCGGTTCAGGTTGCCCATGACGGCATAGGCCGCCAGATACTCCACGGAGTTGGCCGTATAGCCCAGAACCACCGTCAGCATACTGTTGCCGAATCCCCACAATAGCTCATTGCAAAGCACGGGGGAGGAATATTTCACGAACCGGCGGAGCATCTCCCAGCCGGGGCGGAAAAAGGCTTTCAGGTGCAGGGGCATGGTCTTGCTGCGCAGGGCGCAGAAAAGGCACACCGCAAATTCCGCCACACGGGAAAGCAGCGTGGCGATGGCCGCGCCCTCCACCCCCAGCATGGGGAAGCCGCACTTGCCGAAGATCAGCAGATAGTTCATGCCGGTGTTGATCACCGTGGACATGCCGAACAGCTTCATGCCGAAGGCGGAATTCTCCACGCTGCGCTGAGCGCTGACATAGATGGACGACAGCATGTTGAACACATAGGAAAAGCCGATGACCCGCAGATACGGCGCGCCCAGCACCGACAGCTCGTGGTTATTGCTGAGGAGATCCATGATCGCCACCGGCCACAGGTAGAAGGCCACGCCCAGCACCAGCGCGATGCCCACGCCCAGATAGGCGGCCACACCCATGGCCCGGCTGATGTTCTCCATGTCCTTTTTGCCCCAGTACTGGCTGATGAGGATGCCCACGCCGGACTGGACGCCGAACACAATGGAGATCAGCAGGAACACCGGCACATTGGCGGTGGTGACAGCGGCCATGGCCTCGTTGCTCAGGCGGCTGACCATAAAGGTGTCGATAAGCCCCAGCGAAAAGGTGATGAGATTTTGCAGCGCGATAGGCGCCGTCAGGCGGAATAGCCGCTCATAAAAGGAACGGGGACGTTTCAGTTCTTGGATCATTTTTTACCTCATAGCATGGGAAACCGTGTGTTTTTGTGCTGCAAAAGCGCCGCGTACAGCGCGTCGATATCGGCAAAGGTGGTCTCCGGGCCGAAGCTGACACGCAGCACGCCGTTGGCCGTGCGCTTATCCAGCCCCAGCGCCGTCACCACGTGGCTCAGCTTGCCCCGGTGGCAGGCGCTGCCCGCCGACAGGCAGATGCCCTGACTTCCCAGATCGGTGACCACGTTGGCGCTGGGATACCCCACCAGCGACACCATCAGGATATGGGGCGCTTCGCCCTGTCCCACAGCCACCATGCCGTCGATGGACAGCAGCTTCTCACGGCAGTAGGCCTTCACCTCCGCCATATGGGCCAGCTTGTCCGCCAGGCCCTGGGCGCGCAGCTCCGCCGCCTTGGCAAAGCCCGCGATCTGGGCGGTGGCCTCGGTACCGGAGCGGGTGCCCTCCTCCTGTCCGCCGCCATGGAGCAGCGGGCGGATATTGCGGACATTGGGGCCCACGTACAGCGCGCCGATGCCCTTGGGGCCGCCGATCTTGTGGGCGGAAAGGCTCATCATGTCCACGCCCAGCGTCTTAGGATCGCAGGGCACCTTCATGAAGCCCTGCACCGCGTCGGTATGCAGCAGGGCGCGGCTATGGCGCTCCTTCATAAGCTGTGCGAGCTCCGCCACGGGGAACACGCAGCCGGTCTCGTTGTTCACCAGCATGATGCTGACCACCGCCGTGTCCTCCCGCAGCGCCTCACCCACCTGCTGGGCGGTGATGTGGCCGGTCTTGTCGGGCTTGAGATACGTCACCTCACAGCCCTGCTGCTCCAGCGCGCGGCAGGTCTCCAGCACGGCGCTGTGCTCCACGGTGGTGGTGATGATGTGGCGGCCCGTATGGCGGTTCTGCCACAGGGCGGCCTGAATGGCCCAGTTGTCGCTCTCCGTGCCGCAGGAGGTGAAGTGCAGTTCTTTCGGCTGGCAGCCCACCGCGCCCGCGATAACGGCCCGATAGCCCTCCACCATCCTCTTGGCCTCCTGTCCCATGGGATACTGGGAGGAGGGATTGCCGAACTGCTGCGTCAGCACGCGGTACATTTCATCGGCAACAGCCTTGGGCACAGGAGTGGTGGCGGCGTGATCCAGATAAATCATAACGGTTTCCTCTCTATTTTTCGTCTGGCGGGTCTTGTCATACCCGGCAGAATCAAGTATAATGGGGTATTATTTTAGGGACTGTTTTCTTATAGTGAGTGTCCGTAATTTTTAATTATACTGTATCAAAAAGGAAAGTGCAAGATGCGCGTTGCGATTTACACCCTTGGCTGCAAGGTGAACCAATATGAGACTCAGGCCATGGAGCAGGAGCTTGTCCGCCGGGGCCATACGCTGGTGCCCTTTGAGGAAACGGCGGATGCCTACATCGTCAATACCTGCTCCGTCACCGCCGTCAGCGACAAAAAGTCCCGTCAGATGATCCGCCGCTGCCGCAAGCTCAACGAAAACGCCGTGGTGGCCGCCTGCGGCTGCTATGTCCAGACCCATCCCGACGAGGCGGCGGGGCTGGCGCTGGATCTGATCGCCGGTACCGGCGACCGGATGGCGTTCCTCGACCTTCTGGAGCAGGCCGCCCACGAGAAGGAGCCGGTGACCCTGCTGGACGACGCCCTGCGCCGCCGCCAGTTTGAGGTGCTGCCCGCCGGTGGCATGGCCGAGCGCACCCGCGCCATGCTGAAGGTGGAGGACGGCTGCGTCAACTTCTGCACCTACTGCATCATCCCCTACGCCCGCGGGCCGGTACGGTCGCTGCCGTTGGAGACGGCGGTGGAGCAGACCGCCCAGCTCCGCGCCGAGGGCTACCGTGAGCTGGTGCTGACGGGCATCGAGATCTCCAGCTGGGGCCACGACCTGAAAAACGGCACCGGTCTCATCGACCTGCTGGAAGCCGTCAGCACGGCAGCAGGCCACATGCGCATACGGCTGGGCAGTCTGGAGCCCCGCACCATCACCGAGGACTTCTGCCGCCGGGCGGCGAAGCTCCCCAACCTCTGTCCCCACTTCCATCTGTCGCTGCAATCCGGCTGCGACGCCACCTTGCAGCGCATGAACCGCAAATACGACACTGCCCGGTTCTATGAATCGGTGCAGCTGCTGAACCGGTATTTTGACCGCCCCGCCGTCACCACAGATCTCATCACCGGCTTCCCCGGCGAAACGGAGGAGGAATTTACCCAGACGCTGGCATTCATCGAAAAGTGCGGCTTTGCCGCCATGCACATCTTCCCCTACTCCATCCGTCCCGGCACGAAAGCGGCGGCCATGCCCCAGCTGACGGCGGCAGTGAAGGAGGAGCGGGCCGCACGGGCGGCTCAGGTGGCCCACCGGATGCACCAGACCTATCTGGCGGGCTGCATCGGCAAAACGTATCCGGTTTTGTTCGAGCAGGAAAAGGACGGCCTCTACACCGGCCACGCCCCCAACTATATGGCGGTGGCGGTGCAGGGCAGTGAGCTTCACAATCAGGTTCGGGAGGTGACCATTACCGCATGCAATGGAGAGACATTATTGGGGGAACTGGTATGAAGGAGAACCATCACCACTTCTTCGCCTACATCAGCCGGATGCGGTTCATCAACCGCTGGGCGCTGATGCGCAACAGCTATACCGAAAACATTCAGGAGCACAGCCACATGACCGCCGTGCTGGCCCACGCGCTGGCGGTGATCCGCAACCAGTTCTTCGACGGCCACATCGACGAGGGGCAGGTGGCCGTGGCGGCATTGTACCATGACGCCGGGGAGATTCTCACCGGCGACATGCCCACCCCCATCAAGTACTATAATCCCGCTATCCGGGAGGCCTACCGTCAGGTGGAGCGTGTGGCGGAGGATAAACTGCTGGGCATGCTGCCTGACGAACTGCGGCCCACCTACAGCGCTGCCCTGTCCCCCGCCGCGCCGGAGATCCAGCAGCTGGTGAAGGCCGCCGACAAGCTCAGCGCCTACATCAAGTGCTTAGATGAGCTGAAAGCAGGCAACAACGAGTTCCGTCAGGCGGAGGAGCAGACCCGCTATGCGCTGGACGACATGGAGCTGCCGGAGCTGGACTATTTTCTGGAGAACTTCCTGCCGTCCTTCAAGCTGACGCTGGATGAGCTGGAATAACAACTGGCAAAAGGTCTTTTTACCATTGCGTAGGGGGCGGCATAAGGTGGGACCTTCAAAGACAAGATGGATGCTACGGCGGCATAGCCGCCGAGATCGGGGCTAAAAACATGCCACCGGCATGTTTTCTTAATGCCCCGACGTACAACGCTGTTGCTTCTACCGTCACGTGCATCAGCGGCAGCGGCGCAAGAAGGATAGTCGATACGTCACGCGCAACGAAAACAACCATGCCCCGCAAACGTGCGGTATAGGGCCGCAAATTCGTAACAGGAACAGCGCGTGCGGATTTTTAAACCGTAGGTTTAAATGGCGTTTTTGGTTACTTTTGCCGCCAAGGGCAAAAGTAACTCGCGCCGGAGCGCGAAACATTTTTTACGCAACTTACACCAAAGGAGTGATATCAATATGAAAGCAATCGTGACCGTGGTAGGCAAGGATCAGGTGGGCATCATCGCCGGTGTGTGCAACACGCTGGCGGACAGCCAGATCAACGTGCTGGACATCAGCCAGACCATCATGGAGGGCTATTTCACCATGATGATGGTGGTGGATCTGGCATTGTGTCAGGAGCCCTTTGACAAGCTGCGCGCCGCCCTGAAGGAATATGGCGAGGGCCGGGGCCTGTCCATCCGCATCCAGCGGGAGGACATCTTCGACGCCATGCACAAGCTGTAAGCGGAGGCGGAACCATGCTGAATCTGCAAAACATCTTTGACACCATCGACATGATCGACAAGCAGCATCTGGACATCCGCACCATCACCATGGGCATCTCCCTGCTGGACTGCGTCAGCGAGGACCCCAAGCGCTGCTGTGACAAAATTTACGACAAGATCTGCCGCCGTGCGGAAAAGCTGGTGCAGACAGGCCGGGACATCGAAAGCGAGTTCGGCATCCCCATCGTCAACAAGCGCATCTCCGTTACCCCCATGGCGCTGGTGGCAGGCAGCTGCGACACGGAGGATTACGTCCCCTTCGCCCTGACCCTTGACCGGGCGGGCAAGACCTGCGGCGTGGACTTTCTGGGCGGCTATTCCGCGCTGGTGCAGAAGGGCTTCAGCAAGGGCGACGAGCTGCTGCTGCGCTCCATCCCTCAGGCGCTGGCCCAGACCGACCTTGTGTGCTCCAGCGTCAACGTGGGCAGCACCAAGGCGGGCATCAACATGGACGCGGTGGCCCGCATGGGCCGCATCATCAAGGAGACCGCCCACCTGACCAAGGATAAGGACGGCTTGGGCTGCGCCAAGCTGGTGGTGTTCTGCAACGCCGTGGAGGACAATCCCTTCATGGCCGGCGCGTTCCACGGCGTGGGCGAGGCCGACAGCGTCATCAACGTAGGCGTCTCCGGCCCCGGCGTGGTGTACCACGCCCTGCAGAAGTGCAAGGGCGAACCCTTTGACGTGGTGGCGGAAACCATCAAAAAGACCGCCTTCCAGATCACCCGCATGGGGCAGATGGTGGCCACCGAGGCATCCCGCCGTCTGAACACCCCCTTCGGCATCGTGGACCTGTCTCTGGCCCCCACCCCTGCCATTGGCGACAGTGTGGCCCGCATTCTGGAGGAGATGGGCCTTGCCGTCTGCGGTACTCACGGCACCACCGCCGCGCTGGCGCTGCTGAATGACGCCGTGAAGAAGGGCGGCGTT
This sequence comes from uncultured Eubacteriales bacterium, assembly GCA_900555735.1. Classification (GTDB taxonomy): domain Bacteria; phylum Bacillota; class Clostridia; order Oscillospirales; family Oscillospiraceae; genus Vescimonas. The sequence continues at coordinate 17,353 of USMI01000021.1, forward strand.
ATGGCCAGCAGTCATGTAGGCGGCCTGTCCGGCGCGTTCATCCCCGTGTCGGAGGATGAGGGCATGATCGCCGCCGCCCAGCAGGGCACCCTGACCATCGATAAGCTGGAAGCCATGACCTGCGTATGCTCCGTGGGCCTTGACATGATCGCCGTCCCCGGCGACACCAGCGCCGAGACCATCTCCGCCATCATCGCCGACGAAGCGGCGGTGGGCATGGTCAACAGCAAGACCACCGCCGTCCGCATCATTCCCGTGGAGGGCAAGACCGTGGGCGACGTGGTGGAAATGGGCGGATTGCTGGGCAGCGCCCCGCTGATGCCGGTACACACCGAGTCCAGCGCCGACTTCATCGCCCGGGGCGGCCGCATCCCCGCCCCGCTGCAGAGTCTGAAGAACTGAGTCTATGATACGACACGCAACGCAAACCGACCTGCCCCGTATTCTGGAGATCTACGACATCGCCCGCCGCTTCATGCGGCAAAACGGCAATATGGTGCAGTGGGTCAACGGCTACCCCTCGGAGCCGCTGCTGCGGCAGGACATCGCTAACGGCGACCTGTATGTGATGGAGGATTCCGGCGGCGTCTACTGTGCCTTTGCGCTGGTGGTGGGCGACGATTCCACCTACGCCGTGATTGACGGCGCGTGGCAGGATACCGCCACCCCCTACGGCACCATCCACCGCATCGGCAGCGACGGTACCCACCGGGGTGTGCTGCACGAGTGCATGGAGTGGGCAGCCCGGCGGATATCCCACCTGCGGGTGGACACCCACGCCGACAATCAGGTGATGCGGCGCTGCATCCTGCGGGAGGGCTTCACCTACTGCGGCGTTATCCATGTGGCGGACGGCACGCCCCGTGTGGCCTTTGAGCGGACATAAGAAAAAGCAGTTGATGGAACGCTCCATCAACTGCTTTCTTTTATTCGTCGATCTTGCCTCTTGCGTGAAGCACGTCCTCCGCCGTCAGGGCCATCAGGTCGTCCCGTGTGACGTTCTCCATCTTGGCAAGACGGTTGTTCTGGGCCACCAGAATATGCTCGAAGATATTCCGCACGCCGCGGGCGTTGCCGAAGCTGTCTCCGGCGGCGCTCTCCTCGGCGATATAGTCCCGCACCAGCGGCTCGGCCTCCGGCGTCAGCACATAACCCTTTCCGCAGCGCATCTTGAAAATGGCCATCATCTCGTCCACTGTGTAGTCAGGGAACAGAAGAAAGCGGTTGAAGCGGCTCTCCAGGCCGGGGTTGGAATGGATAAACTTCTCCATCAGGTCGGTATAGCCCGCCACGATCACCACCAGATCGTCCCGGTGATCCTCCATGGCCTTCAGCACTGTGTCGATAGCCTCCTGACCGAAGTCGTTCTCCGACTTGCCGTTGAGGGCGTAGGCCTCGTCGATGAACAGCACGCCGCCCATGGCCTTCTCTATGGCCTTCTGGGTCTTGATGGCCGTCTGGCCCACATAGCCCGCCACCAGACCGCTGCGGTCCACCTCCACCAGCTGACCCTTGCTGAGGATGCCCAGCGAGCGATAGATACGGGCCATCATACGGGCCATCATGGTCTTGCCGGTGCCGGGGTTGCCGGTGAACACCATGTGGAGGGACATATCGGTGGTGGGCAGGTCATGCTCACGGCGCAGCTTATAGACCTGCACCATGTTGATAAGGCTGCGCACCTCGTCCTTCACCACGTCAAGGCCGATGTAGCTGTCCAGCTCCGCCAGAAGATCCTCCATCTTCTCCGGAGGCGGCAGCTCCTCCTTGGGCTCCGTCTCCTTCTGTCCGGTGGATACAGCGGCCTTCTTCCCGATCTCTTCGCCGCCGGAGGGCGCCTTCGGCGCGGCAGGGGCCTGCGGCGCGGCGGGCGCGCCCCAGAAGTCGCTGTTCATCCGCTTAATTCCGTT
>USMI01000022.1 GCA_900555735.1 uncultured Eubacteriales bacterium
TCACCTTGGCGTCGAAGCCGTCCTGCCAGTGGGAGAAGCGGAAGTACAGGAAATACACCACAGAGCTGAGCGCCCATGTGAGGGGATAGGCCCAATAGACATAAACGATCTCGTGGAACAGATGCATCATCAGCGTGATATACAGGATGCGGATGACGCACCAGATAGACAGCATGATGGCCATGGGGACGAACGCCTTGCCTGCGCCGCGGCAGACGCTGGCAACCGCGTGGGAGAAGGCCAGCAGGAAATAGAACAGACAGATGGTACGGGTCTCCAGCACGCCCAGCTCCAGTACGCCCGGCGTTTCGGAGAACAGGCCGATCAGCCACGGCGCGCCCAGATAGGTCAGCACACCGATGATCTCCGCGATGGTGGGGGCCGCCAGAATACCGAACCGTGCGCCCCGGCGGGCACGCTCCTTCTGCCCCGCGCCGAGGTTCTGGCTGACGTAGGTGGTGATGGCCATGGAGAAGCTGGTGACCGGCAGGAAGGCAAAGCCCTCAATCTTGGAATACGCGCCGTAGGCCGCCATGGCGTCCTTGCCGAAGGAGTTGATGTTGGTCTGCACCACCACATTGGCCAGCGCAATAACGGAATTCTGCACGCCGGCGGGCAGGCCGTAGCGTAGGATCTCCCGCAGCAGCGCCCCGTCGATCCGCAGGGCGCTCCAGCGGAGCTGGAAGATGGTACCCTTTTTCGTCAGGTGCAGCAGGCACAGCACCACGCTGACCGCCTGCGAAATGATGGTGGCGATGGCCGCCGACCACACCCCCCAGCGGAACACGCCCACAAACAGCAGATCAAGGGCGATATTGGTCAGAGACGAGACGATCAGATAGTACAGGGGACGGCGGCTGTCGCCCAGTGCGTTCATGATGCCGGTGAAGGTGTTGTACATGACCACCGTGCCGATACCGGCGAAATAGCAGCGGAAATAGCTGACGGCGTCATCCATCACCTGGGGATCAGTCTCCATCCACCGCAGCAGCGTGGGGGTAAAGCCCACGCCCACAGCGGTAAGGAATACGCTGCTGAGTACGCCCAGCAGCACCGTGGTGTGAATGGTGCGGGACACCCGCTCATAGTCCCCCGCGCCGAAATAGCGGGAGATGGCTACGCCCGCGCCGGTGGCCGCTCCGGCAAAGAAGCTGACCAGCAAAAACACCAGCGGCCCGGAGGCACTGACGGCGGCCAGCGCGTTATCCCCCAGAAATTTGCTGACGATCAGCGCGTCGGCGGTGTTATAAAGCTGCTGGAACAGCTGGCTGAGGAAAATAGGTACGGCAAACACGCTGATAAGACGCCAGGGAACACCGTGGGTCATATCCTTGGTTCCGGCGGATGCCATGGATCTCACGCTCCTTTCAGAAATAGGGAAGATAAGCGCCCAGACAGAGCGTCTGAGCGCTATTGTTTACTTGTTGCGCCATGTGGAGGGGCTCAGCAGCACCAGCAGGGGCATCAGCTCCAGACGGCCCATCAGCATGATGAGGGTCAGCACCAGCTTGCTGAACCATGAGAGGGGGGCGAAGTTGGCCATGGGGCCGAGAGCGCCCAGCGACGGGCCTACATTGCTGATGCAGGTCAGCGCCGCCACGAAGGACTCCGTAAAGCCCAGCACGTCCAGCGAGACCACCAGCGTGCCGGCCATCAGGATCAGCAGATACGCCACCTGAAACATGTGGGCGGAGGTAACGGCCCGTTCATCCACGCTCTGGCCGTCCATGGTGATGACGGATACCCGGTTGGGGTGGATGATGTGATCCAGCTCCCGCCGCAGACTCTTGACCTGCAGCATCAACCGGCTGACCTTCATGCCGCCCGCGGTGGAACCGGCGCAGCCGCCCACATACATCAGCAGCACCAGAATACAGCGGCTGAAGGTGGGCCACAGGGTGAAGTCCTTGGTGGCGTAGCCGGTGGTGCTCATGATGGTGGTGGCCTGAAAGGCGGCATCCTTGGCCGACTCGTACCAGCCCTGCCCCAGCTCCACATGCAGGTCAACGCAGATGAGAGTGATGGTGATGGCCAAGATCAGCAGATACCACCGCAGCTCCTCGCTGCGCAGGGCGTCCTTGATCCGTCCCCGGACAACGGCGTACAGCAGCGAGAAATTGATGCCCGCCAGAAACGTAAAGACTACGATGACCCATGTGATGGCGTCTGATTGATAGGAGGCGATGGAGGTGTTGCGGACAGAGAAGCCGCCGGTGGCCATGGTGGTAAAGGCGTGGTTCACCGCGTCGAACCATGACATGCCCGCGATCCGCAGCGCCACGGCCTCCGCCGCCGTCAGCACGATATAGATGGTGTAGAGGATCTTGGCGGTGCCGCCCACACGGGGCACCAGCTTGGACTTGATGGGGCCGGGGCTTTCCGCCTTCATCAGGTAGTAGGCGCCGTCGCCCAGATGGGGCATCAGCGCAAGGAACAGCACCAGCACGCCCATGCCGCCCATCCACTGGGTCTCGCTGCGCCAGAAGAGGATGCTGGGCGGCATAGTCTCCACCGAGTCCAGAATGGTGGCGCCGGTGGTGGTCAGGCCGGAGGCCGTCTCGAACAGTGCGTCCACGAAGGAGGGAATGGTGTCCGACAGCAGATAGGGGAACGCGCCCAGCAGCGTCAGTGCTACCCACGCCAGCGCCACGGCGGCATAGGCGTCGCGGCCCTGCATCCGCATGCGGTTCACCGGCACCAGATAGCCCAGCGAGCCAAGGATACCGCACAGCAGCGTCGAGGAGAGGAACGCCTCCCAGCAGCCGTCGCCATACCCCAGACTTACCAGCAGCGGCAGCAGCATGAAGCCCGCCTCTACCCACAGGATATAGCCCACTGTGCGGGTGATCAATCGAATATTCATGAAATCATTACCTCGTTTATTGCAAAAAGGCAGACAATTACCATTATTATAGCCCCGGAGAGAGGAAACTGTCAAGCCTAACACCCTCTTTACACGCCGGAGGACAGGCGGTAGACATAAAACTTTTGAAAATCGGGGAGAAAATGAAACGTCCGGCTTGCTTTTAAAAAAATTTATGGTATACTTACTATGTAATTGTGCGTTTATCTTTCTACACTATATGGTGTATGAAGTTTTCCGCTGTGGGTAAGATAAGCGTCGGACAGAGTTTCCGGCGACGACCTTCCATCGCTGCCCGCGGCTTTGTAAAAGTTGGAAGAGAGGGTGCAAATTTTGAATAAGTATATTGTCAACGGCGGTCATCCCCTGTATGGCGAGGTCACGGTCAGCGGCGCGAAAAACGCGGCGGTGGCTATCATTCCCGCGGCCCTGATGGTAGATGGCGTGTGCCGGATCGAAAACATTCCCCAGATCAGTGACGTGACGCTGTTCTTCTCCATTCTGGATGAGCTGGGCGCCAAGGTGCGGGTGCTGAATCCCCACGCGGTGGAGCTGGACTGCCGCACCATCCGCTCGACCCGCCCCAGCTATGAGCTGGCGCGGCGCATCCGGGCCAGCTATTACCTGCTGGGTGCGCTGCTGGGCCGCTTCGGCGAGGCCACGGTGGCCATGCCCGGCGGCTGCGATTTCGGCGTGCGGCCTATCGACCAGCATATCAAGGGCTTTACCGCCATGGGCGCGCAGGTGTCCGTGGAGGGCGGATATATCAACGCCCGTGCCAAAAACGGTCACCTCCATGGCGCCAACGTCTATCTGGATGTGGTGTCCGTGGGCGCGACCATGAACATCATGATGGCGGCGGCGCTGGCCGAGGGTACGACCGTGATCGAAAACGCCGCCCGTGAGCCCCACATCGTGGATCTGGCCAACTTCCTGAACTCCATGGGCGCGGACGTAAAGGGCGCAGGTACGGATTCCATCAAGATCCGCGGCGTCAAGCGCCTGAACGGCGGCAGCTATGCCATCATCCCCGACCAGATCGAGGCGGGCACCTACATGGCGGCGGTGGCCGCCACCGGCGGTGAGCTGCTGATCCGCAACGTGATCCCCAAGCACATGGACTGCATCAGCGCCAAGCTGATGGAGATGGGCGTGGAGATCGAGGAGAACGGCGACGAGATGCTGGTGCGGCGCACCGGCCGTTTGCAGCGCACCAATATCAAGACTATGCCCTATCCCGGCTTCCCCACGGATATGCAGCCTCAGATCGCTTCGGTGCTGGCGCTGGCCGACGGCACCAGCCTTATTACCGAGAGCGTGTGGAACAACCGCTTCAAGTATGTGGATGAATTGAAGCGCCTTGGCGCCCGTATTCAGGTGGACGGCAAGATGGCCGTGCTGGAGGGCGTGGATCATTTCACCGGCGCACCGGTGCAGGCGCCTGACCTGCGTGCCGGCGCGGCGCTGGTCATCGCGGCGCTGGCCGCCCATGGCACTACCGAGATCAGCCATGTGCAGTATATCGAGCGGGGCTACGAGGATATCGTGGGCAAGTTGCGTGCCGTCGGCGGGGATATCTGCATGGTGGATGAGCCGGAGGCGGAAAAGGAAGAGGCCCGCATCGGGTAATTGAACGATCATATTCAGCGTCTGCCCGGCGATACCGGCGGGCGCTGAGTTACTTTTACGAGGTGGACATATGCAGCGGATCACCGTACTGTGCGTGGGCAAGCTGAAGGAAAAATTTTATGCCGACGCGGCGGCGGAGTACTGCAAGCGGCTGAGCCGGTACTGCAAGATCGAGGTGACGGAGCTGCCGGAGACGCGCCTTCCGGAGGATCCCTCTCCTGCGGAGATCAAAAAGGCGCTGGCGGCCGAGGCCACCGCCATCCGGCAGAAGCTGGAGGGCGGCGCGGTAGTGGCCATGTGTATCGAGGGGCAGACCTGCTCCAGCGAGGCGCTGTCGAAAAAGCTGGCGGCCTTCGCGCTGGAGGGAAAAAGCAAGGTGACGTTTTTGATCGGCGGCAGCTTCGGGCTGGACGAGACGCTGAAAAAGCAGGCCGACTGGCGCTTGAGCATGTCGCCCATGACGTTCCCCCACCATCTGGCGCGGGTGATGCTGCTGGAACAGATCTATCGCGCGTGCCAGATCGCGGAGGGCACGCGCTATCATAAATGACGAGGGAGGTTTTGTGATGAGTTTTTGGAATAATTTAATCCATAAGGGGGAGCTTCCGCAGGACTTTTGGGAGGATTTTATGGGAGCTTCTGCTTGGAGCTTCCATAAAAAGAAGCTGGACTGGCCGCTGGAGGAGAACGGCGAAAAGGTGAAGGCCGTGCTGCTGAAGGAGACCTTCGACTCTCCGGCGGAGTCCGACATGGTGATCTCCATGCTGGCGGCCTACGGTATTCCCTGCTTCAAGTACTATGACAAGGACGGCGGCGCGGGAAAGGTCATCAACGGCTTTTCCGGCTATGGCGCGTCGCTGTATGTGCCTCAGACCATGCTGGAGGAGGCCAAAAATATTCTGGATGCAAAAGTGGTAGAGGAGGACGAAAACGATGCTGGATTACATGCATGAGTATGAAAAGTGGCTGCACAGCGGCGCGCTGACGGCGGACGAGGTGAAGGAGCTTCAGTCCATCGCCGGAGACGAGAAGGAGATCGAGAGCCGGTTCTACGGCCCGCTGGAGTTCGGCACCGCCGGACTGCGGGGCACCATGAAGGTGGGCCTGCACCAGATGAACGTGTACGTCATCCGCTGGGCCACGCAGGGCTTTGCCAACGTGATCTGCGCCGAGGGTGAGGAAGCCAGAAAACGGGGCGTGGCCATCTGCATGGACTGCCGCCGCCACTCCATGGAATTTGCCCGGGCCGCTGCCGAGGTATGCGCCGCCAACGGCATCCATGTGCGCATTTTCGAGGCGCTGCGTCCCACGCCGGAGCTGAGCTTCGCCGTGCGGGAGTACGGCTGCCAAGCGGGCATCAACGTCACCGCCAGCCATAACCCCAAGGAATACAACGGCTACAAGGTCTATTGGGAGGACGGCGCACAGCTGCCCCCTCACCATGCCGCCGCCATCGCCGCGGAGCTGGAGAAGATCGACATCTTCACCGGCGTGAAGCGCATGGACTTTGACGAGGCAGTCAAGGCCGGCCTCATTGAGACCATGGGCGACGAGACCGACCGCAAATTCATGGCCAACGTTATGGCCATGGTCAACGATTACGATTCTGTCGCCAAGGTGGCGGACACCTTCCAGGTGGTGTACACCCCCTTCCACGGCTGCGGCCACAAGCTGGTGCCGGAGGCCCTGACCCGTCTGGGCATCAAGCACCTGCACTGCGTACCGGAGCAGATGGTCATTGACGGCGACTTCCCCACCGTGGTGTCTCCCAACCCGGAAAACCCCGAGGGCTTCTATCTGGCCATCGCGCTGGCCGACAAGGTAAAGGCTGATTTCATCGTGGGCACCGACCCGGACAGCGACCGCGTGGGCATCATGGTCCGCAACAAGGAGGGCAAGTTCCAGCCCGTCAGCGGCAACCAGACCGGCGTGCTGCTGAGCGATTACCTGTACGGCGCCATGAAGCGCAGCGGCAAGCTGCCGGAGCATCCCGTCATGCTGAAAACCATCGTCACCACCGAGATGGCCCGCAAGGTAGCCGAGGCCCACGGCGTTACCTGCTATGATACCTTTACCGGCTTCAAGTTCATGGCCGAGAAGAAGAACCAGCTGGAATCCGCCGGCGAGGGCAAGGTGGTGTTCTCCTATGAGGAGAGCTACGGCTACATGCTGGGCGACTACGTCCGGGACAAGGACGCCGTTACCGCTTCCCTGCTGCTGACGGAGATGGCCGCGTGGTACGCCGCCCAGGGCATGACCCTGTACGACGCGCTGGACGTGCTGTACAAAAAGTACGGCTGGTACGGCGAAAAGACCTACAATCTGGTGATGCCCGGTCTGGACGGTCTGGAGAAGATGGCAAGCCTGATGAAGGCCCTGCGGGAAAACCCGCCCGCCGAGATTTCCGGCGCAGCCGTCATCCGCCGCAAGGATTACACCGACGGCAGCGTGGTGGACTGCGCCACCGGCGCGGTGTCCGAAATGGAGTTGAAGGGCAGCAATGTGCTGCGCTATGAGCTGGCGGACGGCACTACCATTCTGGTGCGCCCCTCCGGCACCGAACCGAAGATCAAGGTCTATATCCTGACCATCGGCAAGGACGCGGCCGAGCGTGACGCCAACATTGAGAAGTACGGCCAGTGGGCGGAAGCCTTGGCCAAGTAACAGGGAATAAAAAATGCTGTGCCTTCCGGCACAGCATTTTTTTATTCCATAAGTCCGTATTTCAGCTTGATGCGATCCAGCTTTTCCAGCATGGGCTCCGCCGCAATCAGCAGGAAGAACAGCGTGGCGAAAGCGTGTACGCAGTCCATGGGGAAGCCGGTGACGTAGTAGGTCAGCAGCACCTTCCACGTCAGGGTGTCGGCATTGGCCCACATCAGCACCGACGCGGGGTTCATGATGCCACCATAGATGACGATGGCGCTGAACACGCCGAAGGCGCCCAGACTGCCCCGTGTGCGGCGTAGCAGTCCCTTGCGGAACAGCACGCCCGCCAGAAAACCGATGATGCCCATGCAGAACATCTGCCACGGCGTCCACGGCCCTTGGGAGAAGAACATGTTGGATACCAGCATGGACAGCGCGCCCACTAAGAAGCCGCTCTCGCCGCCCAGCGCCACGCCGGCGATGATGGTCATGGCCATCACCGGCTTGAACTGGGGCAGCATGAAGAAGGCGGCCCGGCCCGCCACGGAGATGGCACACAGCACGGCAATGACCACCAGCTCGCGGGCCTGTGGCTTGCGGCCCTCAAACACCAGAAAGAAGGGCAGCATGCACTCCAACAGTACCAGCAGCGACACGATGGCGTATTGCTGCCGCTGGAGATAGAACACGCCGATAAACAGCGTTACCGGGATCAGCAGCAGGGCGGACACCGCCATGGCCACGGTGCGCTTGGGCAGCTTCCGCTTTTCCACAGGCATCTGTGCCATCACCGGCGGCTTGGAGCGCCGCCCGATGGCCAGCGCGAATACCAGCACAAGGCCGCAGAACAGGAGGTACAGCCCCAGCTGCTTTTCACCCAGCTCCGTCAGGCCATTGGTGGTGACGGCGCTGGAAAGCTCGGTGATCTTGGTGGCGTACAGGAAGATCGCCAGTGCGCCCGTGCTGCTGACCGCCGCCAGCACCTTGCGCCAGAGGGGCAGCTTTTTCGGCTTCCAGTCCGGTGTTTCCTCCGCCGGTTCCGGCAGGGGCGGGGCCTCCAGAGGAAGCTCCGGTATGGGCGGCACGTCGCCGCCGCAGATAGTCATCACATCCTCCGCCGTCACTGCCTGAGGCTCCAAGGGCCGGGCGATGCGGTTGGCGGCGGTGGTATAGAAGCTGTTGCCGCTGAAAAAGGCACGGGGAGACGCTTCCGTCACGATGCCGCCATCGAAGAACAACGCGCAGCGGTGGGCGTACCGGGCGCAGAACTCCACGTCATGGCTCACCATCAGCAGCGAGACGCCCTGCGCCAGCAGCGCCCGGAGAATTTCTGCAAAAAGCTGCTTGAACTCCGCGTCAAGGCCCTTGGTGGGCTCGTCCAGCAGCAGGATCTCCGGCTGCAAAAGCAGCACCTTGGCCAGCGCGGCCCGCTGCTGCTCGCCGCCGGAAAGATCGTAGGGATGGCGATCCAGTAGCGTGTCCAATCGGCACAGCTGCACCATCCGGGCCACCCGCTCCTCCTGTTGAGGTTTCGGCAGCTTGCTGCCGGAGAAAATTTCAAACAAGTCCTCGCGGACGGTTTTCTTCACAAACAGTGTCTGGGGATTCTGGGGCAGCATGCCCAGCGTGCCGGACACCACGATGTCGCCCCGATAGGTTTTTTTCAGCCCGCTCAGCAGCTTCAATGTGGTGCTCTTGCCCGCGCCGTTGCCGCCCAGCAGCGCCAGGAACTCGCCCCGGCCCAGCTGGAGGTCAAGGCCCTTCACCACGTCGGGGCTGTTCTCCTCATAGCGGAACCATGCGCCCGCCACAGTGATGACCGGCTCACGCTTGGGCTGCTTGGGTTCCGCCGGAAGCGGCAGCAGGGGCTTGCGGGCGGCAAATTCCTGCAGGAAATCCCGCCCCTCCCGCACGGTGACGGGGCAGGGCGCGTCGGACTCCACCGCCGCCCAGATGCGCATGGCGGCAGGCATGGCAAGGAACATCCGGTGACCCATGGCCTTGAGCCGCTGGCCCACCTCCGCGGGCGTTCCGGTACACAGCAGCCGCCCGCCGTCCATCACCGCCACGGTGGTGGCGAGAGGAAAGGCCTCCTCCAGCCGGTGCTCCGTCAGCAGAATGGTGGTGCCCAGCTCACGGTTGATCTTGCCCAGCACCGCCAGAAAGTCCGACGCGGCGATGGGGTCAAGCTGGCTGGTTGGCTCGTCCAGAATCAGCACGTCCGGCTGCATGGCCATGACGGCGGCCAGATTCAGCAGCTGCTTCTGGCCGCCGGACAGCTCCGTCACGTCCTTATAGAACCATCCCTCGATGCCGAAAAACGACGCCATCTCCGCCACACGGCGGCGGATGGTGGGGGTGTCCTCTCCCAGACTTTCCAGCCCGAAGGCCAGCTCGTGCCACACCTTGTCGGTGACGATCTGGTTCTCCGGAGACTGCTGCACAAAGCCGATGCGTGCGGCCTGTGTCCGCGCGTCCACCTGCTCCAGCGGCGTATCCCGGAACAGGATGCGGCCCGACCGGACGCCATGAGGGGCCAGCGCGGGCTTCAGCTGCCGCAGCAGCGTGGACTTGCCGCAGCCAGAGGGGCCGCACAGCACCACGAACGCGCCCTCCGGCACGGTCAGCGTCAGATCGTCGATGGCACGGACGGCCTGCTCCGGGTAGGAGAATGTCAGATTTTCGATGGTGAACAGCGCCATGCCCGCGCCTCCCTTCTGTTCAAGATCACCGGCGTCAGGCACAAGGCCAGATACACCAGATAAAAGCTGATGGTCATGGGCTGGGCCAGCACGCCCGTCAGCGCCGGGAAGTACCACCATTTCAGCCCGCCGGCTATGGCGCCGCAGGTGAGATACACGCCGCAGAAGCCCAGCCACAGCAGGGCATAGCGGTCCCGCTCCTCCATGCGGAACAGGGAAAAGGCGGTGCGGCCCTTCAGGCCGTAGCCCCGGCTTTTCATGCTGTCAGCGGTCTCGATGGCGTTTTCCAGCGCCCATGTGACCATAATGGAGAAGATGGTGATGGCCTTCCGCGCCCGCTGCCACACGCTGCCGCTGTTGGCGTCCCGCCCGATGCAGAACTGGGCCTGCCGCACGGTGTCCATCTGCTGCTTGAAACGGGGGACGAACCGCAGCGTCATGCTGAGCACCAGCGACAGGGCGGGGATCACCCGGCCGAAAAGGTACACGAACTTATCGGAGGTGAGAACACGATTGTAGCACACGAACCACAGCAGCACGGCGCACAGCATGCATCCCGCCGCAAGGCCGTACAGGATGCTCTCCAGCGTCAGGGGATTGCCGCCGGGGAGATAGGTCAGGATGGTCACGCCCGCATGATTGAAGGCGGGGTTCACGATGGCCGCCAGCAGCATTACCGGCAGGGCGAACCTCAGGCTGAACCGCAGACCCTTGCGCCCGTTGAGCTGGATGACGTACAGCACCGCGCCCAGCAGGGAGATCAGCAGGCACACCGGGTGCATCAGCGCCATAGAGTAGACCAGCACCAGCGCGAAGAACAGGAAATTCACCGCCGGATGATAGCGGGAAAAGGTATCGGACATGGCGCTGACCCTCCTTTCGTGGTGAGATGGGCAAAGAGAAGCCGTGGCAATGAAGTCTCATTGCCACGGCCGTTTTTTCGTGTCATAAGCCGCCCGGTATGCTGCGTACCGGACTGCGGCGTACAAGTCGAGCAGGTCTTCTGACTTGCGCATCCACAGCATCACACGCCTTCTCGGTCATCCGATGGCCGGCTTTCGCCTGTGTGATGCCTCCACGCTCACAGCGGCGGCACCGTTCGGGAATCTGCACCCGATTCACTATTCTCTCAGCCGCCGTGGACAGGCGGCTGAGCACTCGACAGGTTCTATTGAATTAAAACAATTATACGCAAGGGCGGAATGTTTGTCAATGGGATGCAGCCGTCGGCTTTTACCTGCAGGATATCTTTTTGGCAAAAGAGGGCCGCCGCAAATAATTTCCGACTGAAACGGCCCCGCCCCGCATATGGTGGATCAGACGGCTTTTCGGGGAAAGCCGAATCTTGCAGGAGGTGACTGCCATGCTCCGTCGTTTTCGCTATCTTTGGGCGTTTTTGCTGACGGTGTTTGCCGCCGTTTTGCTGCGCGGTCTGGCCATCACGATGCCCTCTCCCGCCACAGAGGTGCTCTCGCCCATGAACGAAAGCCCGTGGGAGCTGGGAAAGCTGGTATTCTGGCCGTATCTGTGCGGCGCGCTGCTGCTGTGGCGGTTGGAGCCGGAGAACAGTGCGTCTCGCGGCGGACACTGTGCCGCGCTGCTGGCTGTCACATTTTTGATGGTGATATTATGCCAGCTTCTGTGGGGCGTCATTCCCCTTTGGCTGCTGTTTTGCGCCGCCGTGGCGGGCGGCATGGCGCTGTACCACTTTTTGCTGCGCCGCCATCTGTGGGGCGGTGCGCTGCTGTGGTATCTGCTGGCGATCCTGCTGGGCGTGGCTTATCTGCTGCTGACGGCACTGCCCCTGTCCGGGGGCATCTTCCTTGATCCCCATGACGCGGCGGCCATGGCGACGATACCGTTTTAACGCTGGCGAAAAAGCTTACGATTCAAACCCTACGAAACGAACACCGATGGCGTTTCCGCACATCGGAGGCGGGGTGTGGTCACCCCGCCCTACGGCGCACGAGCAACGATTCAACCGATATGCTTCAGCGGTTCCTTCATGTCCCGCTGGATCTGCTTGAGATAGCGCTCCTCCTCGCTGAATACGCAGCCGCAGTATTTCTGCATGTAGAAGCCCAGCTCACGGGCCTCCTGCTGCCCGGCGCGGAAGCCGGGGCGGAAATCACGGTACAGGAACCTCACGCCGTAGCGCTCGCCCATTTCCCTGGCAATCTCCGCCATCCGCTCATGCTGCTGATAGGGGCTGACGAACAGCGTGGAGGTAAAGCTGTCAAAGCCGTTTTCGGCGGCGAACCGGGCCGTCTGCTCCAGCCGCACCGTGTAGCAGTGGCCGCAGCGGTGATCGATATCCTCTGCCACCGCCCGGCAGAAGTCCCGCAGGCCGTAGTCCTCCTGCACGATCAGCTCCATGCTGATGGTGGGCGCATAGGCCATCAGCGTGTCCCGCCGGGCCTTGTACTCCTGATAGGGGTGGATATTGGGGTTGAACCAGTAGGACACCGGCTCGATCCCCTCGCTGCGCAGCTGGTGGATGCAGGCCACCGAGCAGGGCGCGCAGCAGGTGTGCATCAGTGTTTTTTCCATAGCTTCTCCTTCAGCGCCGCCAGCCTGCCGTCCGTCTTTGCCTGATAGGGACGGGTGGAGAGAAACCGGTCGCACACCTTGCGGAAGGGCAGGCGCTCCAGCTCCTCGAAAAACCGCTGCCGGTCCGGCGGTGGCGCGGCGGCGCCCCGCAGGGACGCATTGCCTGCCACGGCCTCCTCCAGCGTCCGAAGCTCCCGCTTCAAGGGCAGCTGGTCGAAGATGTGAGCGCCCTTGACCGTATTGATCAGCAGCAGGGAAAGCCCTGTCTTCTGCTGCTGGGGATGAAAGCCCTTGGGGGCGTTGCGGAACAGCGTCATGGTCAGGTCGGCGGGGCGGTTTACATTGGCGTAGGGGCAGTGATAGCAGGCAGGCCGCAGGAACAGCCGCCGTAGGATGCCCCGCCCCGGCTGACACTTGCCCAGCGGCGCGTCGAAGGTGCCGCCGCCCTCAAACCATACCCGGAACCGGCGATCCTTTTCGCCCTTCAGCTTGTCGCAGAACCGCACGTCCACCGCGCGGCGGCGCTTCACATAGGTCATGGACTCCACGAAACGTTCCCACACACCGGGAGAGCCGACACCGCTGCAGGCGAAATCGCAGGTCAGCAGGTTTTCCGGATGCTCACCCAGAAAGCGGTACAGACCGTCCACCTGACAGGGCGTGCCGGAGAATAGCACGAACCGGCCCTGATCCAGATACATCTGGGCCTGCTGATACGTCTCGCCCAGCTCGCTCTGGATGGGCTTTGCGCCACGCAGCAGCCGCAGGTCCTCTTTATTCTTCACGGCGATGTGCCGCACCTGAAGCTTTTCGTCCATCGCCGCGCCGAATACCACGCCGCCGCTTTCCAGCGCGAACTCCGCCAGCGCGGTGAATACACCGCCCGCCGTGGAGTTCGCGCAGATATCCGCGTCCTCGTTCCAGACGGCGAACACGGCGGGCTGGCCCCGCACCTCCCGCTGCTTCAGCACCGGACACACATGGGCGCAGTGACCGCAGCTGACGCAGCCTTCGGTGATCTGCGGATAGAGGAAGCCCTCCTTATCCCGTACCATATGGATGGCGCCCTTGGGACAGCCGCTGCTGCATGCGCCGCAGCCGGTACAGCGCTCACGGGGCGCCAGCTGGGGCTTTACGATCTCCATCATGGCACACGCCTCCTTGCCTGATCGAAAACTTTGCATTTTATTGTAGCACACACCGGTGCGGTTGGCAAGTGCCGCCCTTGACGATGAAGAACGGCAAAAAAGGACGGCACGCGATGCGTACCGTCCTTTCATGATATGCCTTACTTGGAGCGCAGCTCCGCGCCGAAGCGCTTCACCAGCTTATTGATGACGCCATTGGCGACCTCCTCGATCTCGGCGGAGGTCAGGGTCTTTTCCTTGGAGCCGATGGCAAGGCGGACAGTGACGGACTTCTTGCCGTCGGGCACCTGCTTGCCGCGGTACTCGTCCACGAACTGCGCGCCGTGGAACAGCTCGCTCTTGACGCCGCGGATGGTCTGGGCCACATTCTCCCATTTCACCTCACCGGGCAGCAGCACGGAGATGTCGTACTCCGTCATGGGGTACTCCGGCAGATGGGTGAAGCTGTTGGTGCGGGAGCGGAAGGGCTTCATGCAGTCCTGATCCAGCTCGAAGAGCATGACGTTCAGGTTCTTGATGCCGCATTCCATGGATACCTTCTTGCTGAGCAGAGCCAGATCGCCGATGCGCTCCTCGCCCAGATAGACGTTCAGCCAAACCACATTGTCGGCCCACACGGGCTTTTCCACCTGCTTGAAGGTGAAGCCCTCCATGTGGGTGTAGCGGGGCATCATTTCCAGCACGCCCTTGGCCTTGCGGAACAACGTGGTCACGTCCTTGCCGCCGCAGACGAAGGCACCGGCCACATGCTTGCGCTGGGAGGGCAGCTTCTCGCGGGGATCGTAGGGGGTGGTGTAGTTCTCGTCCCGGAACACCTGAGCGGTCTCATAGATGTTGAATTCGTCGAAATAGCGCTCATTCTTCACCACAGCCTTGCACAGGTTGGGCAGCAGAGAGGAACGGACGAACCGCTCGGCGGGGGAGGGAGGCGTGGACAGGGACAGAATGCCGTCGGTGCTCTGCAGCACGGCGTTGACGTACAGCTCGTCCATCCACGGATAGGTGAAGATCTCCTGCATGCCGCAGCGGAAGGACAGATACTCCTTGATCTTCCGTTCCAGATCCTTGTCCAGCTGGTTGATGGCGCCGTCGAAGGAGGTGGTGATGGGCGCGGCCTCGAAGTTCTCGTAGCCGTACATGCGGGCCACTTCCTCCATGATGTCGGCCTTGATGCTGACGTCGCCGGTGGAGCGCCATGTGGGCACCACCACATGCATGTTGTCGCCGTCGAAGAACACCTGATAGCCCAGCAGCTCCATCTTCTTCTTCACGTCGTCGGGGGTCAGGGACTTGCCCAGACGGCGCTCCAGCCAGCTGAGAGTCACGTCGATCTCCGCCTGCTTCAGATGCTCAGGATACAGGTCGGACAGGCCGGTGACCTTCATTTCGGGATACAGCTGGCCGAACAGCTCCATGGACATGGCCAGCGCCTGATCGCAGCGCTCGGGATCGATGGCCTTTTCATAGCGGGCGGAAGCCTCGGTGCGGTTGTCGTACCGCAGAGCGGTGCGGCGGATGCCCTTGGCGTCGAAGTTGGCCACCTCCAGAATGACACGGCTGGTCTCCGGCAGGATGGAATCCTTTGCGCCGCCCATGACGCCCGCCAGACCTACCGCGCCCGCATCGTCGGCGATCACCAGATCGTCGGTGCTCAGGGGCAACTCCTTGCCGTTGAGCAGCAGCAGCTTTTCACCCTCGGCGGCACGGCGGACGATGATGTGACCGGCAATGTGGTCGGAGTCAAAGGCGTGGGTGGGCTGACCGGTGGCCAGCATGACGTAGTTGGTCACGTCCACCAGCGCGTTGATGGGACGCATGCCCACCTTCCAGATGCGGCTCTGCATCTGATAGGTAGAGGGCTTCACATACAGGTTCTCAATGGAGGCGGCCACATACCGGGGGCAGCGCTCCGTGTCCTCTATGGTGACGGTCAGGCTGCCCTGTCCCACGTCGCTCCTGTATGGGGTGATAGGCTTCAGCGGCAGGTGATACAGCGCCGCCAGCTCACGGGCGATGCCGTAGTGGCCCCACAGGTCGGGGCGGTTGGTCATGGACTTGTTGTCGATCTCCAGAATGATATCGTTCAGATCCAGCGCGTCGGCCAGCGGCGTACCGGCGGGCGCGTCAAACTCGCTCAGGTCGAGAATGTGGGCCTCCTCCTTGGTGGGGAACAGATCGGCAAGGCCAATCTCCACCGCGCCGCAGATCATGCCGTAGCTCTCCACGCCCCGCAGCTTGCTCTTCTTGATCTCCACCAGCTCGCCCTCGCCGTGCCACTTGCACATGGCGCCGGGCAGTGCCACGGCCACCTTCATGCCCTCGGCCAGATTGCTGCCGCCGCAAACGATGTCCTTGATCTCGCCGCCGATGTCGGTCTTGCAGACCTTCAGTTTGTCGGCGTTGGGGTGCTGCTCGATGGTCTTGATCTGGCCCACCACCATGTTGCCGAACTGCTTGCCAAGCTCGATGGTGTCCTCCACCTCCACGGTGGACATGGTCAGGTCATAGGACAGACGCTTCAGATCCATATCCGCCGGCAGGTCGACGTAATCCTTGATCCAGTTCAGTGATACTTTCATGTGTCTTGCCCTCCCTTAGCGGAACTGATTCAGGAACCGCAGGTCAGCGCTGTGGAACAGACGCACATCGTCCACGCCGTAGCGCATCATGACCAGACGGTCCAAGCCGATGTTGACATAGAAGCCGGTATATTCGTCGGGATCGAGACCGGCAGCCTTCAATACGTTGGGGTGGGGGGTGCCGCCGGGCATGACCTCGATCCAGCCCACGTGCTTGCACACGCTGCAGCCCTTGCCGCCGCACACCAGACAGCCCATGTCGATCTCAAAGCCGGGCTCGACAAACGGGAAGAAGCCGGCGCGCATACGCACCGGAACATCCCGGCCGAACACCTTGCTGAGGATGCTCTTGATCATCACCTTGCCGGAGGAGAAGGTGAAGTCCTTGTCCACGATCAGGGCCTCATACTGGAAGAAGGCGCGCTCGTGGCGGGCGTCGGTGGTCTCGTTGCGGTACACCTTGCCGGGGTACACGAAGCGGTAGGGGGCCTTGTGGGTCTGGAGATAGCGGACGGAGCCGCCGGTCAGATGGGGACGCAGGCACAGCTTGTCCCAGCACTCGCCCTTGTCGTGGCCCTCCAGCCAATAGGTATCCATGCTCTCACGGGCGGGATGGTTGGGAGGGAAGTTCAGGTTGTCGAAGCCGTACAGCTCGCTGGTGATGTCATCCTCCTCGAAAATTTCAAAGCCCATGGAGCGGAACGCGTCGTTCAGGTCATAGCACATCTGGGTGATGGGGTGCAGGCCGCCGCCGGAGGGCAGAATGCCCGGCACGGAGATGTCGAAGTCGGGGTCTACCTCCGATGCCTTCATCTTCAGCTCATTGCGGCGCTCGTCCAGCAGCTCGGTCAACTGGGCCTTGGCCTGATTCACGGCCTTGCCCATTTCGGGACGCAGGGAAACGTCCAGCTTGGGCAGCTCCTTCAGCAGTTCGGTCAGCTTGCCCTGCTTGCCCAGCAGCAACGCCTTGACCTCCTGAAGCTCCGGCTCAGTGCGGACGGCCTCGATCTTGGCCTTGCCCTCAGCCAGCAATTGTTCCAGTTTCTCTTTCATATTCAGCGCTTCCTCCTTTTGAGAGTTTGTTTTTGGGGGAATGAAGGTATAAAAAACGCCCCTCATCCCAGTCAGAACAGGGACGAAAGGCAAAACTTCCGTGGTACCACCCAGCTTCGCGGACACAGTCCGCGCACTCGTTTTCCCGTTAACGGAGGACGACCCGTCCGCGCATTTCCTCGCGGCAGCTCCGGAGCGAACACCACATCACGACCCGGGACGGCTTTCAGCCGGTGACCACCCCTCTCTTGGAGCCGTGTTCCCGTTGTGGAACTTCTCCTTCATGGCATTTCTGTCAGATTACCTACTACTTATATCACAAACATTTGGGAAAGGCAATAGGAAAATTGCAAAAATTTTTCCTGACAATACAACGTTTCTCTTGACAATAGTGGTATAATGAGACAAATCTTCCCAAAAAGGAGTACCGCCATGGAGATCACCCGCGCCTATGTGAAAAGCATCCTGCCCCACCGGGACCCGGAGGGCCACAAGGGCACCTTCGGCAAGGTGTACTGCCTGTGCGGCGCGGTGGGCTATACCGGCGCGCCGGTGCTGGCGGCCTCCGCCGCCGTCCGCAGCGGCAGCGGCCTTGTGTATCTGGGGGTGCCGGAGGATATCTGGCCCATCACGGCGGTGAAGTGTCAAAGCGCCATGCCCTTCCCGCTGCCGTCCCAACAGGGAAAGCTGGCATTGTCGGCGGAGGAGACCATCCGGGAGCGCATTGCCGGATGTGACGCGGTGCTGATCGGCTGCGGTCTGGGCCGCAGCGACGAGAGCGACGCCCTGACCCGGAAGCTGCTGGATGTGGAAAAGCCGCTGGTGCTGGACGCCGACGGCATAAATGCCTTCGAGGAGCGTATATATGAAATGAAGCGCCGTCAGGGGCTGGTCACTGTGATGACGCCCCATGAGGGGGAGTTCTTCCGCGCCGGCGGCGACCTGAGCCGGGGCCGTGAGAGCGGCGCGCGGGCCTACGCCGCCCGGTGGGGCGTGTATCTGATCCTGAAGGGTCACCGCACCGTAGTGGCCGCGCCGGATGGCCGTCTGGCGG
>USMI01000023.1 GCA_900555735.1 uncultured Eubacteriales bacterium
TGATGCGGCTCCAGCTCAGCTCGGAGATGTGGACCATGCCGTCCACGCCGCCGATATCCACGAACACGCCGTAGGAGGTCATGGACTTGACAACGCCGTTGTAGTGCTTGCCGACCTCGATGTTGTTCCAGATCTCAGCCTGAGCGGCCTGACGGGCCTCGTACTGCACGGCACGGATGGAACCCACCACGCGGCGGCGGGCACGGTTGACCTCGGTGATGCGCAGGGAGACGGTCTTGCCGATCATCTCGCTCAGCTCAGCGCCGCGGGGCTGGCCGGACTGGGAAGCGGGGACGAACACGCGCACGCCCTTGACGTTGACGACGATGCCGCCCTTGTTCTCCTCGGTGACCTTGCCTTCCAGCGTGGTCTTGTTCTCGCAGGCCTCTGCGATATCGTCCCACACCTTCACGGCGTCCAGACGCTTCTTGGACAGCATGGCATAGCCCTCCACGTCGTTGACGCGGATGATGTAAGTCTCAATCTCGTCGCCGACCTTCACCACGTCCTCGGGCTTGACGTTGGGATCAGCGGACAACTCGTCGATGGCAATATAGCCAGCCTGCTTGCAGCCCAGATCGACCTGCACCTCGGTGGGGCCGATGGCTGTCACGATACCGGTTACCTTCTCTCCTGTATTTAAAGTCTTAAAAGATTTTTCCAGCATTTCCTCGAAGCTTTCTTCCATAGCTTCATTGTTCTTGATTTCTTCGCTCATCGTTTCGTTTACCTCCTTAATGATGCTCGCCGGTGTGGACGCGCCGGCTGTAAGCCCCGCCACGGAACATCCCTTAAGAAAGTTTGGCTCAAGTTCACTGGCCCCTTCGATCTGATAGACCCGGGGACACCTCTCGCTGCAAATCTCTGTCAAGTGTTGGGTGTTGGCACTCTTACGATCTCCGACCACGACCATAACGTCGACCTTGGCGGCCAGTTCAGCCGCTTCCGATTGGCGTCTTTGCGTAGCATTACATATTGTATCAAATAATTTCGCGTTTGTACACTCTTTTTTCAAAATTTTTGAAGAAGTTTCCCACAGGGATCGGATGCAGGTGGTCTGTGCCACCGCCACCAGCGGAAGGCTGCGGTTTTTTTCATCTGAATCCAGCCATTCCCGCAGCTTTTCCGGTGTTTCAAAGATCAGCGACCGCGCTGACCAGCTGGCCGCGCCCAGCACCTCGGGATGGTGCTCCTCGCCGATGATGAGGGGGATGCGCCCCTCCTCGTCCGCCTGCGCCACCAGCTTCTGGATGCGCAGCACGTTGGGGCATGTGGCGTTGACGCATATGGCGCCCGCCGCCTCCAGCTGTTCCAGCACCTGCTTGCGCTCGCCGTGGGAGCGGATAATGACCGTATCCCCCGGCCGCACCTCGTCCACACCGTTGACGGTGCGGCAGCCCAGTGTCTCCAGTTCCTGTACCACATGGGCGTTGTGGATGATGCTGCCCAGCATCACGCAGCCGCCCTTTTCCTTAGCCGTCTGCTCCGCCAGCTTCACCGCCCGCTCCACGCCGTAGCAAAAACCGGCGCTCTCCGCCTGAATGACTCTCATTGCGCACCGCCCAGCTCGTACACCTGACGCATGACCTCGTCCACGTTCTGCTGATACTCCTCCGCCGTGCCCTTCCGCTCGGTATACACTGGGGCATAGGGCTTGCCGATGATAAGGGACAGCTTGTGGAACAGCCGCCGGGTACTGCTGATGAACACCGGCAGCATCTTCACGCCGGAGCGAATGGCGATCATGGTGGCGCCGCCCTTGGGCTCCACATGCTGGCCCTTCTTCACCCGTGTCCCCTCCGGGAAGATCAGCAGACTGAAGCCATCCTTCAGGCTCTTGATAGCGGTCTTGATGGCGCCGATATCGCTGTTGCCCCGATCCACGGGGAAGGCACCCATATAGCGGATAAAGCCGCCCACCACGGGGATGCGGAACAGCTGCTGCTTGGCCATGATCCGCAGCGGCACATCATCCGCCAGAGCGCAGACGATCAGCACCGGGTCCCACGCGCTGGAATGGTTGGCGCACAGCACCACCGGCTCGTCGGGCAGGTTCTCCCGGCCCTTGATCTCCACTGGGAACAGCCACAAAAGCAGCGGGCGCAGGAATTTCCACACAAAGGCAAAAAACGGATTCTTCTTCACAGACCCACCTTCTCCCGGATGATCTCCAATAGTCTTTCCTTGCTCTGCTGAAAGTCCAGTTCGCTGGTGTCCACGGTCACGGCGTCCTCCGCCGCCCGAAGCGGCGCGGCGGCACGATGGGTGTCGTTATAGTCCCGCTCCTTCATCTCCGCCAGCACCTGCTCAAAGGGCCGGGGCGTGCCCCGCTCCTGCAATTCCTTCTCGCGGCGGCGGGCACGCACCTCCACATCCGCCTGCAAAAAGATCTTCACATCCGCGTGGGGCAGCACCACGGTGCCGATATCCCGGCCATCCATGATGACGCTGCTCCTGCGGGCAAAGTCCCGCTGCATCTCCAGCAGGAACGAGCGCACCTCCGGGATGGCCGACACCACCGAGGCGTACAGCGACATCTCCGGCAGGCGGATCTCCTGCGTCACGTCCTCGCCGTGCAGCAGCATGTGCTGTAGGCCCTGACCGTCATAGCGCATCTCGATCTTCACCTGCGACAGCAGGCCGATCACCGCCTTTGTATCGGCAGCGTCCACCCCCTGACGGCGGGCATAGCAGCCGATGGTGCGGTAGATGGCACCGGTGTCCACATATAAGATATGCAGCTCCGCCGCAATGGCCTTGGCCAGCGAACTCTTTCCCGCGCCGCTTGGCCCGTCCACCGCCACAGAATAGATTTTTTCCATGCTGATTCACTCCCGCTCCGCCGCGGACACACCGGCCAGATGGCCGGTAGCCCACGCGATCTGTAAATTAAAGCCGCCGGTATAGGCGTCCACGTCCAATACCTCACCGGCAAAATACAACCCCGCCACCAGCTTGGACTCCATGGTGTTGGGCTTCACCTCGCTGACCTTCACGCCGCCGGCGGTGACGATGGCCTCCGCCACCGGACGCACGCCGGTCACGTTGATGTCAAAATGCTTCAAAAGCCGGATCAGCGCCCGCCGCTGCTCCTTCGTCAGGGAATTGGCCTTCAGCGTCGGCGGAAGGCCCAGCCGCCGGGAAATCACCGGGGCCATGCTATGGGGCACCAGACCGCACAGCAGCTTTTCCACGTCCCGGTTGGGGCTTTCGCTGATGTCCCGCAGGATACGGGCTTCCAGCTTCTGCTCGTCCAGCGCCGGTTTCAGGTCGATGCTGAGACGGTACTGCTCCTTCTCCCAGCTCCGCAGATGGGCGCTGGCCGACAGCACCAGCGGGCCGGACACGCCGAAGTGGGTAAACAGCATCTCGCCGAATTCCCGGAACACCGCCTTATTCTTCTGGTTATAGGCCGTCAGCTCCACGTTTTTCAGGCTCAGTCCCTGCATATGGCGGCAGCAATCGTCATCGCTGACCAGCGGCACCAACGAGCCTCTCGGCTCCACGATGGTATGCCCCAGCGCGGCGGCGATTTTGTAGCCGTCGCCGGTGGATCCAGTGCCGGGGTAGGACACGCCGCCGGTGGCGATGATCACCGCGTCGGAGGGATATATCCCTTTCTCCCCTGTCACCGCCGTCACATGGCCCTCCGCCGTCTCCACCGCCGTGGCCCGGTCGTGGGCCCAGCGGATATGCAGCGCCTTTGCCTTCCGCTTCAGCGCGTCGGTGATATCGAAGGCACTGTCGGACACCGGGAACACCCGGTCGCCCCGCTCCACCTTCAGCGGTACGCCGCAACCCTCAAAAAACGCCATGGTATCCCGGCTGGTGAAGCGGGACAGGGCGCTGTAAAGGAACCGGCTATTACAGGGAATGTGGGCCATCAGGCCCTCCAGATCCGTGTCGTTGGTGACGTTGCAGCGGCCCTTTCCCGTGATATTGACTTTTTTGCCTAACCGCTCGTTGGGCTCTATCAGGCACACCTGCGCGCCGCCTTCCGCGGCGGCTATGGCAGCCATCAGACCGGCGGCGCCGCCGCCAATCACCGTTACCTTATTCATCTTCCGCTTTCCCGAAAATACTGTATTTCGACCACACCTGCTCCATCTCGGCAAACACCTGCGACACCTCTTCCCGCTTCTGCTGGCCGACGGCCAGAATCAGCGCGTTCATCAGGCTCAACGGCGCGGCCAGCGAGTCCACATAGGACAGCGCCTCGCACCGCACCAGCAGCGCCGTGGTGGCCAGCGGGTACAGAGGCGACATCTGGCTGTCGGTGATGGCCACCACATCCGCGCCCCGGTCATGGGCCAGCTGCATGGCGTGGATGCCCATGTTGGAGTAGCGGGGGAAGCTGATGCCCACCATCACGTCACCGGGGCCGATGTGGATCATCTGCTCGTAAATTTCACCTGCCGCCGTGTTCTGCACATAGATCACGTTTTTGAACAGCAGGTGGAAATAGAAATTCAGATAGCCCGCCAGAAATGAGCTGGAGCGCACACCCAGAATGTAGATGTGCTGGGCGTTCAGCAACAGCTCCACCGCCCGCTGGAACTCGCCCCGGTCGATTTGCTCGATGGCGGTATGGATGCTGTCCATATCCCGCTGCATCACGGCGGCAAGGATATCGTCTCCGGTCATCTGATCCTGCGATGCCTGAATACGCTGCACCGAGGTCAGCTTGCCGCGGATGATCTCCTGCAATGCCTTCTGCATGGCGGGATAGCCGCTGTACCCCAGCTCGGCGGCGAACCGCACCACCGTGGATTCGCTGACCTGTGCCGTCTGGCCCAGCTTGGCGGCGGTCATGAATGCCGCCTTGTCATAGTTGTTCAGAATATAGTCGGCGATCCGCTTCTGTCCCTTGGAAAAGCCGTCCATACTGGCGCGTATCGTATGTAATACGCTCTGCTTCATATTTTCTCGCTTCCTTTTAGCGCGGAGACCTCCGCGTCTGTCAAATACCGCCACTGTCCGGCCTTCAGACCGCCCAGTGTCAGTCCGTCCTCGGCGACACGCCGCAGCCGCGCCACCTGCAAGCCCACCTGCGCGCACATGCGGCGGATCTGGCGATTCTTCCCCTGATGGATGGTGATGCGCAGCAATGCCTGTCCGCCCTTCTGCCAGACCGGCGACACCTGCGCCGGAACCACAGGCGTACCATCCTCCAGCGCGGTCACGGCGGCCAGTCGTGCCGCCGCGCCCTCCAGCGCACCGGTGACGGTCACCTCGTAGACCTTGTCTACCTGATGCTTCGGGTGGGTCATGGCCTGCATCAGAGCGCCGTCGTTGGTGAACAGCAGCAGGCCCTCGCTGTCCTTATCCAGCCGCCCCACAGGGAACACCCGCGTGCCGCAGTCCGCCACCAATTCGGCGGCGGTGGCCCGCCCCAGCTCGTCGCTGAGGGTGGTCACATAGCCCCGTGGCTTATTCAGCATCAGGTACACCGCCGGCTCGGCAAACGTCAGCGGCTTTCCATCGATGGCGATGGCGTCCGTCTCCGGATCGGCCTTATCGCCCAGCTGCGCCGCCGCTCCGTTGACCGTGACCCGTCCCGCAGCAAGCAGCTCCTCCGCCGCCCGCCGGGAGCAGATACCGGCCCGTGAGATCAGTTTTTGCAGCCGTTCCGTCATGTTTCCTCCGTATTTTCTGCAAAGCCCATTTCGTACAGGGCCTTGTGGTCGGCCCAATCGTTGCCGTCACACAGCGTTACCGCCACCAGACGGCGGCCCTCCCGCTCCGCGCAGGACACCAGCGTTCGGCCCGCCGCCCTGGTATAGCCGGTCTTCATGCCGATGCAGCCCTCTACCTGAGAGAGCAGCTTATTGTGGTTGGTCATGGTCCTGCCGCCCACCGTGGCCGTGCGGGTGGAGCAGATGCGCCGGAACGTAGGGTCCTGCGCCGCATAGGCCGCCAGCACCGCCATGTCCCGCGCAGTGGAATAGTGGTTCTCATCGTCCAGTCCGTTGGGATTGGCAAAGGAGGTGTCCGTCATGCCCAGCGCCGCCGCCTTGTCGTTCATGGCGGCCACAAAGGTCTCCAGACCGCCGCAGCAATCCGCCAGCGCCAGCGCCGCGTCGTTGCCGCTGCACAGCATCAGGCCGTACAGCAGCTCCTCCACCGTCACCACCTCGCCGGGCTTTAGATACATGGAGGAGCCCTCCACCATATGATCGCCCGTTACCGTGATGGTATCGGTCAATCGGGCATGCTCCAGCACCACCAGCGCCGTCATGATCTTGGTGGTGCTGGCGATCCGCATTCTCCGTGCCGCGTCCTTTTCGTACAGCACCTCTCCGCTGTCGGCGTCCATCAGGATGGCCGCCGCGGCGGAAAGCTGTACCGCCTCCGCCCGGCAGGGCAGAAGCGTCAGCAGCAGGCCAAGGGCCAACAGCGCCCCGCATAGTCTCTTCCACATGGTATCACCCCGGATACCATCCTATGCGGGCGCGGTTTGTCCCTAGTTTCCGAATATTTCTTTTTTAGAATTCTTCCTTCTCCGCCTTCTTGCGGTCGATGAAATTCTCCACGCGGTCCAGCACCTGCGGCACCAGCTCGATGGCGCGGTCCACCGTGGTAATAGCGGGGGCGGCCACCGGCAACATACGGGTCACGCCGTCCTTGACCACCAGAAACGCCATGGGCTCCACGCGGACGCCGGCGCCGGCAGCGGCGCCCATCTGGTCAGGCTGCTTGCCGTAGTCACCGCCGCCGCAGCCGAAGCCGAAGCTCAACCGTGACACGGGGATCAGGGTCACGCCGTCGGGCGTGGTGATCGGCTCGCCTACGATGGTGTTGGAATCCACCATCTCGCGGATCTTGGCCATAGAGGCTTCCATCACAGCGGTGATCGAGTTTTTCTTTTCGTTCATTTCCATGGTCGTGTTCCTTTCTGTATATCAAGTTTGTTTCCTTACTGTCTCACTATTTCAGGCCGCCTTGTCGGGCGCGCCGTCCTTCTGCTGTTCCGCCTGCTCCGCCGCAAGTTTTGCGGCCTCCGCCTTCTTGAAGGCCTTCTGCTTTCTCAGAAAGGGGATGCCGAATTTCAGCACCGGCCCGATGGCGGCAAAGCCGATGGCCAGCAGGTCACCGATCCGGTAGCTGGCGCCCACGGTGCCGGAGATCTTGGTCTCCGTGGCGGTGAAGTCCATCTCCATATGGATACGCGGGTCAGGCATGTGTATCATTTCCTCCAGCCGTGGCATCACTGCCCACATGGCGCTGTTGGCCCAGCCGTACCACTGTGCGGTATTGACAGGGTCCTCGTCGCCGAACACGAAGCTCAGCCGCAGCGGGTCGATGCGGATACGCTTTCCCGCCCGGCGCAGCGCACCTTGGATCGACTGCCACACGGCGTGCAGCCCACCCCGGATATCCTCCAGCGTCAGGTGGATGTCCGGCTTTTTCCTCTCCTTGGGCTTCTTTTCCGCCTTGGCAGCCGCTTTTTTTGGTTTTTCCTTGGCGGGCTTCTTCTCCGGCGGCGGAATGATCTGCACTGTCGCCGGGCCGATCTGCGCCGTGACCCGCAGCTCCTCGCCGAAGCTGGCCGTCACGCCCACGCGCAGGCACAGCAGCACCGCGATCAATGCCGCGATCACACCCAGAATGATCCATCCAACCAAAGGCTTCTCCTCCTTTCGGAACGGTAATCCGCAAACGCGGGTCAGCTCTCCTCCGTGATGCCCTCCGGCATCTCCAGCAGGTTCCCCTGCTCATCCAGCCGCAGCTGGCCGTCGCCCTCCATGCCGGGCATCTCCGGCAGGTCGTCCAGCGACCGCAGGTGGAAGGCCCGCAGGAACGCCTGCGTGGTGCGGTACAGCCGGGGCCGCCCCGGCACCTGAAGCCGTCCGCACTCCTCGATGAGATGGCGGTCCAGCAGCAGCCCCACCGTATAGGAGCTGTCCACGCCACGGATCTGATCCACATAGGCCCTTGTGGTGGGCTGATAGTAGGCGATGATAGTCAGCACCTCCAGCGCCGGCTGGCTCAGCTTGGCGGGCTTACGCACCTCGAAGGCGCGACGGATGATATCGCCGTACTCCGGCGCGGAGCACAGCTGATAGCTGTCCTCCAGCTTCAAAAGCCGCATGCCCCGGCGCTCATAGGCGTAATAATCCGCCAGCTTCTGCAAAACCAGCTCCACCGTGGGGCGATCCATATCCATGGCCATGCAGAGGCGATCCACCGCCACCGGCTCGCCGGAGGCGAACAGGATGCCCTCGATGGCGGCCTCCACTTCTTTCATTTCAAGCGTATCCATATCTTACCTTCCTCAAACCTCTCCCTGCCAATCGTCCGGCATGTCGCCGTCGCACTCCACGGTGCAGTCGTTGACGCCGGACGCCAAATGAATGATGCGGCTGCGGCACAGCTCCAGCACGGCCATGAAGGTGGCCACAATCTCGCTGCGGCTGCGGCTGCCCCGGAACAGCAGCAGAAAACGGGTGATGCCGCCGGTCTTGAGCCGCTGGAAGATCTCCCGCGCCTTGGTCTCCACGGAGTACGGCTCACGCCGCACGATCTCGTCAAATGGCTTCATGTCCGGCTGGCCGTCCAGCTGGCCCCGGCGGTCCGACACCTCCTGCATGGCGATGATCAGGTCCCCCGGCTGCTGGTCGTATTCGTAGATCTTGCCCCGCTCCATCACCTCGGGATTGCGGGTCATGATGTCCCGGCCGAACTCCGCCATGGGGCCCAGCCGCTCCGTCAGCAGCTTGACGCGGGCGTAGGTATCACCCCGCTGGCGCTCCTCCAGCGATTTGATCAGGGCGTCCATCTCGCTCTGTGCTTCCTCGTCCTCCAGACTCAGCAGCATGCGGGTCTTGATGTACATTAAGTGGGCAGCCATAGTGATGAACTCGCTGGCCACCTCCAGATCCATCTGCTTGCGCCGTTCCAGATACTCCAGATACTGGTCAAGAATCAGGGAAATGGGGATATCCTGTATCTCGATCTTATTTTTGCTCAGCAGGAACAGGATCAGATCCAGCGGGCCCTCGAAATCCTCCAGCGGTTCGCTGCCCTTGGCCTGCACCACCTTTTCCAGCTTGAAAATGGGATTATCCAATGGTATTTACCTCAATAAAAGCCGACGATGCGGCAGAATAGCTGGAACACCCAGCCGATGGCGGCATCCAGCACGTTGGAAAGTGCGCCGAAGCATACCAGCGCCATGATGATCAGCATGCCGAAGCGCTCATAGCGCATCAGCCAGTCATACTGCCGGTCCGGCAGCAGTACCGCCAGCACCTTGGAGCCGTCCAGCGGCGGAATGGGGATCAGGTTGAACAAGCCGAGGCCGATGGACATCAGCGCCGTGTTCATCAGAAAGTAAAACAGCGTCTCGTTGATCTCGCCGGTCTCCATCCCGTGGGTGTACATCAGTCGTGCGCCCAGCAGCAGCCACAGTGCCAGCAGCAGATTGGACACCGGCCCGGCCAGCGCCGTGATGGCCATGCCCTGCTTGGGATGCTTGAAGTAGTTGGGGTTCACCGGCACGGGCTTTGCCCAGCCCACACCGGTCAGCACCATGGCCGCAAGGCCGATCCAGTCGATGTGCCGCAGGGGGTTCAGGGACAGGCGGTGGTTCCGCTTGGCCGTAGGGTCTCCCAGAAAGAACGCGGCAATACCATGGCAGGTCTCGTGCAGGATCAAGCAGATCAGCACCGCCGCCACACGCAGCAGCGTGTCCCGCAGCGAGCCAAGATCCAGCGCGTTCCAAAGATTCTGCAAATAGTTCAAAAAAGGGTCACTCCTATCGAAAGGGCTATTACGCCAAATTACCAATAACAGTATAATTATAGCAAATACCAAGGCCAAACACAAGAAAAAATTCCCTTGCCCATTTGTAACCATTTTGTAGCCAAAGCTGTAACCAAAGCGCAACGGATCTGTAATGATGTTTACCGCTCCTTCGCATATAATAGAGACATAAAAGGATAGAAAGGAAATATTCGTTCACACTTTGAAAGGAGTTATCGCCATGAAGAATCTGCTGCCGATCATCGCGGGCGTGGTGCTGTGCCTTATCTGCACCGTTGTTGGTATCCTGATCCCCCAGTTCTCCGCACTGGCCTATGTTACCGTAACGCTGGCCTGCGTCACAGGGCTTCTGTGTATTGGCGGTATCCTCCGCCATATCACACGGGACGGCTCTGTGTAAGGGCCGCGATCACATAGAGCCGCCCCGCCGCAAATGCGGCGGGGCGGCTTGCGTTTAAAAATTGTTTCATTTTGATTTACAGATTCGTTACATCCTTTTCAGGATTTTTTAAGATTTCTGCGGTATGATGTACCCAGATCAAAAAGAAACGCGAGTCTTTTTCTTCATTCTCCTCTCTCTTTTTCATTATTTGCAGCAAAAGGCGCACCGGATCTCCCACCGGTGCGCCTTTTGCCGTTATCGCTTTCCCAGCCATTGCCGCAGCTGCTCCCACAGCTCCACCGACCGGAACCGCAGCACATAACCGGCATCCTCCTCGGTGATAAGGTTCACGTCGTCGTCCGTCAGTCCGGCGGCAACGGCTGTCCGGGGCATATCGGTAGCGGCAGCGGTACACAAAGGCGGGTACACCACACACCACCAGTTCTGCCCCTCCCCTTCGCCGATCACCAGCCGCAGGGCCATGTACTCCCCGGCAGGCAGGGAAAAGCCGTCATACTCCTTCAGCGGGAACTCCGTGCTGGCCAGCTGGGCCGTCACCGGATAGTCGTAGCCCTGCACGGCGATCTCCCGTTGGGCAATATCCTCAATGCGCGTCAGCTCCTCACGAAGCCGCACCTGCGCGTCCTCCATGTCGGCGGAGCGCTGCAAAACGGTGGTGGTGAAATCCAGCACCCTGTCCCGCACCTCCAGCTTCAGCGCCTGATCGGCGTCGCTGTCGGAATTGGCGATCACATGCAGGCGGATCATCTTCTGCGCCAGCGCGTCCTGCCGCTGCATGGACCACGCGCCCCACAGCATGGCGGCGCACAGTCCCAGCAGCAGCGCCAGCTCCCATTTCTTCCATCGTGTCATATCAAAAACCGTCCTTATCGCAGGAATTTTCCTACAATATGGACGGTTTTTGTGAATATTATACCTTGGATACGCAAAAAGTACAGGGATATGTCTCTTTCAGCGACTTTGCCGCCGCTTCCGCGTCCTCCTGACAGCGGAACAGGCCGAATACGGCGCTGCCGCTGCCGGTCATCTGGGCGTTCAGCGCACCCTGCTGCCGCAGGCGCTCCACAATGTCGGGCACAGCGCTGTCCTCCGGCAGCACCTGCTGAAAGTCGTTGCTCAGTCCCGCCGCGATGGCGGACAGGTTGCCCTTTTCCAGCCCTTCCCGTACCGTGCGGCTGTCGCCGCTGACGCGCCGCGGCGCATTGTCGATGGCGGCATACATGGCGGCGGTGGAATGGCTCTCCTCCGGCTTGACGATCACCAGCCAGCAGGGCGGCATATCCGGCAGGGCCGCCAGCTTTTCGCCCCGGCCGGTGGCCAGCGCCGTACCGCCCCGGATGAAGAACGGTACATCGCTGCCCAGCTGCGCGGCCATCTCCTCCAGCTGCGTGTCGGTCATATCCGGCGCGTACAGCGTCCGCAGGGCGCGGAGCACCGCCGCCGCGTCGCTGCTGCCGCCGCCCAGTCCCGCCTGAGCGGGGATGCGTTTTTCCAGCGTGATGGTGACGAAATCCTCCTTCACGCCCAGCTCCTGAAAGAACAGCCGCAGCGCCTTCATGCACAGATTGTCCTCCACCCGCGCCGTCACCGGTGTGTCGCAGATCAGTTGATCCTGAATACCGGGATGGCGCACCACCGTCACCGTGTCGCAGAGGCCGACCGCGGTCATGACGGTCTCCACCTCATGGTAGCCGTCAGGGCGCTTCTCCCCTACTGTCAACGTCAGATTCACCTTGGCATGGGCCGTCTCCGCGACAGAGCGGCCTTTGTCGTCCACCGGCACCGCCTGCAAGCCACGCCGCACCGACGGCGGCAATAGCCACGCGGCGCACACCTGCAATACCGTGACGGCCACCGCCGCCAGCTGCTGATCCTTCTCCGGCATCAGGCACAGGGTACGCATCAGCATGAAGTCCACCACCACGAACAGCACCGCAAACTGCACCAGCATCCGGCGATAGAGCCTGTCCGCGTCTGCCTGCCGCTCCGCCTCCGGCGCACGGCGCAGACGGAGAGGCAGCAGCGGCCAGATGGCCGCCGCCAGCAGATACAATAGGCAGACCGCATAAGCGGGGAACCAGAATCGCAGCATCGTCACATACCTCACGAAAAGAATGAGCCGCCGGAGCTTCTCCGGCGGCTCTTATTATACTATACCGCGTAAAGGATTTCTACTGTCTTTTTACTTGACGATCTTGCGGGCCTCGATGTAGTAGCGCTTGTCCTGCGCGTGACCCATGGAGAAGGTCTTGCGGGGCAGCACGCCATCGGCCATAACGGTCTTGAACAGCTGCTCCTTGCCCATGGCGGGCAGCAGGAAGCCCATGTTGCCGGGCTTGCTGCCCAGCTCGCGGGTCACGTCGTCGCCGTGGATGTAGTCCACCTCGCCGCCGTTGTCCTTCAGGTACTGGTCGATGACGCCCTGCAGGGTGCCCACCGCCAGCTGGACCTTGGGATCGGGGACAGTGATGAAGTGGCTTTCGCCATTCCACACGAACTCGATGGTGTGGCCGTCGCCCTTGCCCTCGTAGGCGTTGGGATAGGCGGCGCGGAAGGCATTCATGAACTTCTCGTGATCCACGCCGAACAGCACGCGGTGGATGGGCTCGAACTGCAGCGCGTCGTCGTGGTTGTTGACCACCTCCACCAGCGCATAGCGGGCGGGCAGGGCCAGATACTCCTCGGGGGTCTTGCCCTTCTTCTGCTCCTCATAGCAGGCCTTGGCGGTGGCCAGAGAGTGGTTGCCGTCGCCCACGGCGAACAGCAGAGGCGCCACGCCGGAGACGTTGTACTTCTTCTGCATGGCCTCGTCGGTGGTCAGACCCTCCAGAGAGGCGGCCACGGCGTCGATCTGGGCCTGAGACAGCTTATAGCCCTTGATGTGGCCGCCGTTCTGCATCAGGTCGAAATCGTACAGCTTCTCCATGGTATCGGCAGCGGCGGTCAGCGGCTCGATAACGGTCTTGTCGGGGTCGTCGATCAGCAGCATGACGTGGGGCAGTTCGATGGGCGCGTTGCGGCGCACACGGGCGCGGGGAGGAATACGGTCCAGCACGGTGCCCTCGGTGGCGCGGATGAGGGCACCGGAGCCGGGGGTAAAGTCATAAGCGTCCAGATCCACCATGCCGATCAGGCCGTGACGGATCTTGCCGTCGGACTGCTGGCGCTCAATGTAGATCAGGGAGTCGGTCAGGGTCTCGAACACGCCGTCGGCGATGTACTTGGACATGGAGTCGTTGATGTTCTGGATGAACTCGTCCACATTGGGAGCCTTCAGGTTGGCCTCCGGCAGGATCAGGCGCAGGGTGGAGGGCGCGTCGCCCACCTGCTGCTCAACGGCCTGCCAGTACTCCGGCTCGGACGTGAACTGGTCGCAGGCCACCACGGCCCACTTGGTCATGTCCTGCTCCTTGGGCAGCAGGATATCAGCGGGATAAAAGCCCAGCTTTTCAAACTTGTTATTCATGTCGTTCCTCCTGTTTGTGATAAAGGTGCGGTTCGTTCCGTAATGTACCTTCATGATACCATAAATTTACCGGATAATGCAACGGTTTCCAAAAATTTTTAAGATAATCTGACAAAAATTTTTGCATAGAACAGCCGTCTGCCGCAAAAGCTATCCGCGCCAAGCTATTTCAGGGAGGTCATATTTTGAAGATCATTGATAAGATCGCGCTGGTGCTGATCGTCATCGGCGCGCTGAATTGGGGCAGCGTGGGCTTTTTCGGCTTCGACTGCGTGGCGTTTCTCTTCGGCGGCCAGATGGGCACCATCAGCCGCATCATCTACGCGCTGGTAGGCGTGGCGGGCCTGTGGGGCATCACCATGATCTTCCGGGACGACGGAAACGAGAGCGAATAACGGTTCCCCCGCCAAAAAAGCCGCCCGATGGGCGGCTTTTTTGATAGGTACATCCATAAGGCTCCCTCGTCAGAGGGAGGCTTTGGTCGCTGAAAAAAACGCACCGGGCGGTTGGGGATTTACCCCAGTGAGATCGTTTCGCCGTTGACGGTCAGGACATATTGCGCGTCATAGCCGGG
The DNA here is from genome assembly GCA_900555735.1 of uncultured Eubacteriales bacterium. GTDB lineage: Bacteria > Bacillota > Clostridia > Oscillospirales > Oscillospiraceae > Vescimonas. Next base: position 14,209 of record USMI01000023.1, read on the forward strand.
GACATAGGCCAGATAGATACTGTCGGACGTGACGCCGTCGCCCTCCTGCAGCGTCCGGAACACAGAGCCGTACGAGTCCGTCACCTCCGCGTTCCCGCCGGTACAGATGACCACCACATAGTACTCCGTGGAATTCTTCATCTGCACCAGTTGGATAGCCGTATCCTCGCCGCTGAAAAAGCCCTTGATATCGGTACCGTTCTCGCCGCACAGCTTCCAGCCGTCCGCCGCTTTTGGGAAAACGCGCAGCTGATACTGGCCGCTGCCGCCGGTGAGGAACAGGGCGCTTTCCTCACCCTCCACCACATCGGTCACATCGCCGAAACCTACATAGTCTGCCGCAGCCTTCGGCGTGGGGAAGGTATATACCGCGTTTTCCAGCGGCGTATTGCACAGCAGCACATCCGCTGCGGCAAAGACCGCCACCGCAAGAATGATGGCCGTTCGCTGCTTCAGCTTCTTCCGCAGCAGCAGAAACAACGCCAGCGCCGCCAGACCGGCCAGCACAAGGCGGATCAGTTGAAACAACGACATCGTGTTACCTCACTTCCCGCCCAACTTCTTCACCAGTTCCCCGTCGGGATCGACGTACATGGTCTGGTAGGTGGTATACACTACCATGCCGGGACGGCTAGCGGCGGGCTTCTTCACGAACTTCACCGGCGTGTAGTCCACCGGCACCTTCGTGCTGCTTCGCGCCTGAGAGTAGTAGGCGGCCAGCACAGCGGCCTCGTGGAGGCTCTGCTCATCCGGTTCCCCACCATCGGTACACAGCAGCACATGGGAGCCGTGGATCTTCTGGGTATGGAGCCAGATGTCCCACTTCCGGCCCTCCTTGGTGGTCAGCTTGTCGTTCTGGCGATTGTTGCGGCCCACCAGAATACGCAATCCTGCCGAGGAACGGAACTCACGGGGCTTGGAGGCACGCTGAAAACCGGGCTGCTTCTTGTCCCGCTGGCGGATATAGCCGCCGTCGGTCAGCTCCGTGCGGATATCGTTGAAGTCCTGCTCGCTCTCCGCCTGCTGCAGCTCCTGCACCACGCTCTCCAGATACCGCAGCTCCTCCCTGCCCTTGGTCAGCTGCTCCGTCAGCATCCTTTCGGCGGTCTTGGCCTTGGCATACTGCTTGAAGTACCGGGCGGCGTTCTCCTGCGGCGACAAGCGCACATCCAGCGGGATGTCCAAGGCGGGACAGCCCTCCTCATAGTAGTTCTCCGCCGTCAGCTTCCGCTGTCCCCGCTCCATGCGGTACAGGTTGGCGGTGATGAGCTCGCCGCAGATGCGGAGGTGATCCCGGTCAAGACAGGCGGCGTACTCCTTCTCCTGTGCGGCGATCTTCCGGCGCACACGGTCGCGGGCGTTGGTGGCGGTCTTGATAAGGTCCTGCCCCTTCTGCTTTACCCGCTCCGCCTGCTCCCGCTCCTCGTAGAAGCTGTCCAGCAGGGCGCTGAAGCTGTCGGCGGTCACATTGGCGCAGTAGTCGCCGTACTGGCGGATGGGGCCGTAGGTGAAGTCAAAGGGCTCTCCGCCGCGGTACAGCACCGTAGGCGTGAACGCGCCGCCGTTGACCTGCCCCTGCCACGCGGCAAAGCTGTCCCACAGGCGGCTGTCGGCGGCGCGGTGGTCGCTCTCGCCATAGGCGCGGCTGACGATCTCGCGGGCCACCAGCGGCGGCATAGCGGTAAACGTATCCAGCAGCCAGCCGTCCAGCGGCATTTCCTCACGGGGCAGCAGCGCCGCGAACTCCTCCTCCGTCACCGTCAGAGGGTCCCGCTTCGCCTGCCGGGGCGGCAGATGGTAGAACAGGCCCGGCAGCACCTGCCGCTCCTGCGACATCTCCAGGTCTACGCGCCGCAGGCAGTCCAGGATCCGCCCCTCCTTGTCACAGAGAATCAGATTGGCATGGCGGCCCAAGGCCTCCAGAATCAGAGCAAAGCGGCTCTGCTCCCCCATCTCGTCGGTGGCCTCAATGTGCAGCGTCACCACGCGCTCCAGCGGCGCCTGCTCGATAGACACGATGCGCCCGTTGCCGATGCGCTTGCGCAGCAGCATGCAGAACATGGGCGGCTGGGACGGGTTGTCCCGCAGCTGCTCCGTCATATGGATGCGGGGCTGGTTGGGGTTGGCGCACAGCAGCAGCCTCCGGCTGCCCCGCAGAAGCAGCACCACCTGATCCCGTGCGGGCTGCTGAATTTTCTCAATCCGCGCGCCGGTTAGCTGCGGCGCAAGCTCATCCACCACTGCCCGCAGGCAAACGGCATCCAAAGGCATGGCTCATTCCTCCATCATGATGTTGAACAGTTCGTTGATCCGCGCCCGCTGTCCGTTGAGATACAGCCAGCCCAGCAGCGCTTCCAGCGCCGTGGCCTGCTGATACTGGGCGCGGCTGGCATGGTGCGGGATGGAATGGACGTTGGCGTTGCGGCCCCGCTTGAACACGGCGTGCTCCTCCTCCGTCAGCAGCGGCAGGATCTTCTCGCTGAGCTCCGCCTGCTTCGGCGCGCATACCAGCTCGATTGTGGCGCGGTGCAGACCCCTGCCGGTGGCCTTCCCGTGGGCGCACAGCCATGTGCGCACCAGAAGCTCGTACACACCGTCACCCAGATGGGCAAGGCCGATGCTGCTGATGCCCCTGATCTCGTCAGCGGGCAGCTGTATGGTAAAATAATCTGTCATAGTCGTTGTTCCTTCTTTGAAGTCGCGCCCATTATAGCATAATTCTCCCCCGCCCGCAAGGCATGCGCATCCGCCATTCTCTCCCCTCAAGAAAAATTTTGCAGAAATTTGAAAATTAGGGGTTGACTTTTTCCGGGCTATCTGCTATATTAAGTAAGTCGACAGCGACAAGGCAACAAAATATGGGGGTATAGCTCAGCTGGGAGAGCAAGTCACCGGCAAAGCAACCCGCAATCTCATCCTCGCATCTCAAAAGTAAATATCTTGGAAACCCAGTAAAATCAAGGGTTTCGGCTCCATGGGGGTATAGCTCAGCTGGGAGAGCAAGTCACCGGCAAAGCAACCCGCAATCTCATCCTCGCATCTCAAAAGTAAATATCTTGGAAACCCAGTAAAATCAAGGGTTTCGGCTCCATGGGGGTATAGCTCAGCTGGGAGAGCAAGTCACCAGTAAAGCAACCCGCAATCGCAATGCGGCATCTAAAAAGTTAATATCCCGGAAGTCCAGTAAAATCAAGGGCTTCCGGTTCCATGGGGGTATAGCTCAGCTGGGAGAGCAAGTCACCAGTAAAGCAACCCGCAATCGCAACGTGGCATCTAAAAAGTTAATATCCCGGAAGTCCAGTAAAATCAAGGGCTTCCGGTTCCATGGGGGTATAGCTCAGCTGGGAGAGCGCTTGAATGGCATTCAAGAGGTCAGCGG
>USMI01000024.1 GCA_900555735.1 uncultured Eubacteriales bacterium
TGGTCTTTTGGATATTGTGCCACTTGGAATGTCCGGACATAGTTTACTTCTCCTTCTTTATGCAATATTGTATGATCTCTCGGTCATGGGTGGCTGACAGGGCCACGGTTATGTCGGGAAAGGCCGCTTGCAGACGCGCCGCAATCGCAGGACACACCACATTCTCTGTGGGAAAATGTCCCGCGTCGATCAGGTTCAGCGCCTTTGTATCCAGAAACTCATGATAGCTGAGATCGGAGGTCACAAAGGTGTCGCAGCCCAGCGCGATGGCCTGACCGATATAGTCGCCGCAGGCACCGCCGCCCACCGCCACGCGATGTACCGGTTTGCCGCCGTCCACATATCGAAGGCCATTACAGCCCAAATATTTTATCACATCTTGTAGGAACTCTACAAGGGGTTTTTCACAATTTAGCGTTCCAAACCGGCCAATTTTTTCATCCGTCAGGGGTTTCGTGTCATAAAGGCCCAGCTTTTCCGCCAGAACATCGTTGACGCCGCCCTCCGCCGCATCCAGATTGGTATGCATGCAGATGGCGGACACGCCGTTTTTCAGCAGCGTGGTAATGGTGCGGCCCTGCGCGTCGCCGGTGGTCACATGCTGCACCTTGTGCCATGCGCAGTTCATCAGCGGATGGTGGGCCACGATCAGATCCGCGCCCACGGTCACGGCCTCCGCCGCCACCGCTTCCGTCACATCCAGCGCCACCAGCACCTTCCGCACCTCCGCGTCGCCGTCGCCTGCCAGCAGGCCCACATTGTCCCATTCCATGGCAAGATCACGGGGCGCCCAGTCATAGAGCAGCTTCTCGATGTCGCAAACTCTTGTCACAGTGTCTCCCTCTTTTCTCTCAGTGCTTGGCAAATTTCTGACAAGGCATCTGCCTTTACGGCGTTTTCTGTCGTATGGGAACGCCGGAGACCGTCAATGGCCTTTTGCAGCTTACCGATCCGCTCGTCCAGATAATCGGCATAGAGCGGGTCACCGTCCAGCAGGACGCCGCCATACTGCTGCGTCAGCGTCAGAGGCGGCTGCGCGCCGCCGCGGACGGCAAACACCGGATAGCGGTAGTTTTTATCAAAAACCAGCCGCTCCTCTGTAAAGCAATACCCATTGTCAACCATCCATTTCCGCAGGTATTCCACCTTCGTCATGGGTTGGAGCAGCAGTAAATGCTCCCCTTTCGCCGTCCACGGCGCGGCTTCCAGAATCATCTGAATGGTCTCGCCGCCCATACCGGCAATGACAATGGTATCCACCTCCTCCGGCGCGATGGCATCAAGGCCCGGACACAGACGGAAATCGATGTCCGTCACCGCATACTCCGCCGCCGTCTGCCGGGCGTGCTGCAGCGGCTCCGCGCCGATATCCGACGCGATGGCGGCCGCAATGCGCCCTCTTTTCAGCAGCCAGACGGGGATATAACCGTGATCCGTTCCCACATCGGCAAGGCGGCTGCCCTCCGGCACCATGTCCGCCAGCAGCTGCAAACGGGGCTGTAATTGTAATTCTCTCATCTTCATACCGTCGATTGGCAAGGATAAACAGGATAAAACGCATACGGCACGCCGTATGCGTTTTATCTGATCGCATCAGTTACTCGGCCTTGCCGTTGGCAGCCTCGTTGACCACGGCCAGCAGCTTGTCAACGTCCACACCGTGGACGGCGCAGGCCTCCTCCACGGTCTCGCCGCGGGAAGAGGGGCAGCCCAGACAATGCATGCCGATGGAGAGGAAGATAGGCGCCGTCTGGGGCGCGATGTCCAGAATATCACCGATAATGGTATCTTTGGTAATTTCGATCATGATTTTGACCTCCAAGTGTATTTTAGGATAGTATACCCCAAAAGGGCGCAATTTTCAACAGAAAATTAAAAGAAATAGGATGCGGAGCGTTTCGCGCTATTTATCATGGCTACTTCTGTTCCCATTCCTTCAGCGGCTTCAACTCCTCATAAAGCCGGACATAGCTGCGGTGGCGGCTCACCGGGATCTTTCCGTCCTTTACCGCCTGCAAAACGGCGCAGCCTTTTTCCTTTACATGCTGGCAGCCCACGAAACGGCAGCCGTCCAGATACGGTGCAAACTCCGGAAACGTCTCCGGCAGGTGCTGCTTCAGCTCCCACTCCAGCGACTGGGCGTCAAAGGAAGAGAAGCCCGGTGTGTCGATCACATAGGTATCGCCGTCCAACGGGAACATCTCCACATGGCGGGTGGTATGGCGGCCGCGGCCCAGCGCCTTGCTGACCTCCCCTACCGGCAGGTCAAAATGGGGCGCCAGCGCGTTCAGCAGGCTGGACTTTCCCACGCCGGAATTGCCGGTCAGCACGCTCAGCTTTCCCTGCAAGGCGCGGTACAGCTCCGGAAGCCCCTCGCCTGTTACCGCGCTGGCCCGCAGCACCGGAATGGCCGAAACACTGTAAATGCCGTACAGCTCCTCCGCCGGGTCAAGGTCGCACTTGTTCAGCACCACCAGCACGGCGCAGCCCTTCAGCGCCGCGATGGCGCTGATACGGTCGATAAGATACGGGTCTGTCACCGGGATCGCGGCGGAGGCGATGACCACCAGCTGATCCACGTTGGCAGCGGCGGGACGCTGGAACTGGCAGGTGCGCGGCTCGATGGCCTGCACCATGCCCTCTCCGTTGCCCAGCTCCTGAACCTCCGCCCAGTCGCCCACCAGCGGGCTCATGCCCTCCTTGCGGAACTTGCCCCGCGCCCGGCATTGCAGCGTCTCACTGCCGGTATTGACATAATAGAAGCCGCTGAGGGCTTTCTCGATCCTGCCCCGGCTCAAAAGCTGATCTCCTGCGAGTCGGTCGCAACGCCGTTGATGCGGGCATATACGGTCGCGGTGATGCCCGCCTTACCCTCGTAATCATAGCTGACGCTGGCGTCGTCGCCGCTGATAAAGCGGGTATCGACCACCTGTCCATCCATGATGAACTCCACGCGCAGCGTATCCTCGCCGTCAAGGTCATCCGGGATCAGGAATTCCACGCGCACCGTCCGGTTCTGGTCGCCGTTGGGAGACCCGTAGACGGTGAAAATGATCTCCGTGCCGCCCTGCACCTGTGTGCCGGGCTGGATGCTCTGCTCGATCACGTCGCCCTCGTTGGCGAACATGGAGAAATAGCGGTACTCCGGCTTTCCCACCTTGAGACCCAGCTTCTCCGCGTCAGCCTTCGCCGCCTCATAGCTCTTGCCGGTAAAGGTGGGTACCGTGACACTCTCCGGTCCCTTGCTGACCACCATCGTAATGGAGGCGCCCTTTTTCAGCGCAGCGCCTACTGTCGGGGTCGTCTCCATCACCTGTCCCGCCGGGAACTCGTCGGAGAACTGCTCGGTATAGGTGATGTTCAGCTTCAGGTCCAGCTGCTGCAGCTTCAGCTTTGCGGACTGATACGTCTCACCCTGCAGGTTGGGCATGGTGACCTCCTGCCGCTCGGCACAGATGTAGACCTGGATCACAAAATTGCTGCGGCGCTCAACACGGGCGGAGGGGTCCTGCTGCACGATCTGTCCGGGCTGATAGTGGTCGTCGTCCACCGTTCCCACCACCTCAATGGTGAAGATGCCCTTGACCGTATCCAGCTCATTGGCATCCTCGACGGTATAGCCCAGAATGTTGGGCACCTCATACGCCTTGCTGCTGCCTCCGCTGCCGAAGCCCGCGAAGATAATGACGAACACCAGAATAATCAGCGCCACACCGGCTGCCAGAAGCCCGGCCATCTTCTTATTCTCGCGGAGATAGTCCAGCAGCGACCAGCCGTCATCGTCATCCTCGTCGTCGTCCTCCTCTGCCTGACGGCTCTTCACCGCGGCAGAGACCTTCTGCAAGGGGATGGGGCTGGTGGGCTGACTGTCCACATCGGCGGTCAGCTCCGTGCGGATATAGTCCAGATCCACCGACGGATCCTTGCGGAACTTCTCCAGATCCGCCAGCATGGCGTCGGCACTCTGATAGCGCTTGTCGAGGTCGGGGCTCATCGCCTTCATGCAGATGAGCTCCATTGCCTCGGGAATGTCCGGATCGATCTCACGGGGGTTCAGCGGCACGCTGCTCAGATGCTGGATGGCCACGGAAACGGCGCTGTCCCCTTCAAAGGGCAGGCGCCCCGTCAGCATTTCATACAGCACCACGCCGGCGCTGTAAATATCGCTGCGGGCGTCCAGACGCTCTCCCTTGGCCTGCTCCGGCGAGATGTAGTGAACGCTGCCCAGCGCCTCCTGCGCCAGTGTCTGGTGGGCATCCGCCAGGCAGGCGATGCCGAAGTCGGCCACCTTCACGCTGCCATCCCGCAGCACCATGATGTTCTGGGGCTTGATGTCCCGATGGATGATACCGCGGCTGTGGGCGTGGCTGAGACCCCGCATGATCTGGGTAATGAAATGCAGCGCCTCCCGCCAGTCCATGTGGCCCCGGCGCTCCATATACTGCTTCAGCGTAATGCCATCGATCAGTTCCATGACGATGTAGTCGATGCCCTGAGAGCTGGACACGTCGTAAATGGACACGATGTTGGCATGGCTCAGCTGGGCGACGGCCAGCGATTCATCCCGGAAACGGCGGCGGAACTCCGCGTTCTCTGCCAGCTCACTCTTTAATATCTTGATGGCCACAAGCCGGTTAAGGCGGTGGCACTTGGCCTTGTAAACGTTGGCCATACCGCCCGTACCGATCAACTCCAGCAGCTCATAGCGGTTATCCAGCATTTTTCCAATGTACTGATCCATTTGTGGTCATCTCCTTTCATAGATTTTGCAGCAGGACCACCGTAACATTATCCGGCGCACCCTGCTCCTTGGCCGCGGCCATCAAACGGTCCACGCAGCTGTCCAGATCAATTTCGTGCATGACCTCGAACAGCATCTCCTGATCCGTCACGGTGTTGACCAGACCGTCCGTACACAGCAGCAGGAAGTTGCCCTGCTGCCACGGCACAGTGAAAACATCCGTCTCCACCTGAGCGTCCGGCCCAAGGGCGCGGGTGATCAGATTCCGCCGGGGATGGCGGCGTGCCTGCGCGGGCGTGATATCGCCCCGTTCCACCATGTTCTCCACCACCGAGTGGTCGCGGGTGATCTGGCGGATGCCGCTCTCGCCGATCAGATAACCGCGGCTGTCGCCTACGTTAAAAACGAGGGCCTCGTTGTCGCGGCAGACGGCGCATACCATGGTCGTACCCATGTTGACCAGCGTTTCATCCTCCGCCGCCTTGGCGCGGATGGCGTCGTTGGCCTGCGCGATACCCTGAAGCACCGCGTTTTTGACCTGCGCCTGCTCCATATCGGGCCGGAACGTGTCACGCAGCTTTTCCAGCAGCGTATCCACCGCAATGGTGCTGGCCATATGGCCGCCATTGGTGCCACCCATACCATCACACACCACAGCTACGGTGCAGTCCGCGATCACCGCGGTTGCATAGGCATCCTGATTTTCACGCCGCACCAGTCCGGTGTCGGTGATCCCCCAGATCCTCATTTTCTGCTCTCCTCCATGGCCTTGCGGCGCAGCTGGCCGCAGGATGCGTCGATGTCGCCGCCCAGACTGCGGCGGACTGTCGCGGTAATACCGTGAGACTCCAGCCGCTTCTGGAAGGCTGCGGTGCGGCGGCTGGGCTTAAAGGGACTCTCCGTCACCTCATTCAACGGGATCAGATTCACATGCCCCGGCATGCCCTTGATGCGCTGGGCAATGAGATCCGCCTGCCAATCGTGGTCGTTGACGCCGTCGATCATGGCGTATTCAAAGCTGATGCGGCGACCGGTCTTTTGAAAATACCGGTGGCAGGCGGCAAACAGCTCCTCCACGTCGTAGGCTTTATTCACCGGCATGATCTTCGAGCGTGTCTCGCTGTCCGGCGCGTGAAGGGACACCGACAGCGTCAGCTGCAGGTTCAGCTCCGCCAGTGCGTCGATCTGAGGCACGATGCCGCAGGTGGACAGGCTGATATGCCGCATGCCGATATTCAAGCCATCCGGGCTGTTGACCAGCTCCAGAAACTTCAGAACGTTGTCCTTGTTATCCAGCGGCTCGCCAATGCCCATCAAAACGATATTGGAGATATCCAGTCCGCTGTCCAGCTGGGTGAAAAGCACCTGATCCAATATCTCAGAGGGCGTCAGATCCCGCACCTTACCGGCAATGGTGCTGGCACAGAAGGCGCAGCCCATACGGCAGCCCACCTGCGAGGAGATGCACATGGTATTGCCGTGGTGATAGCGCATCAGCACCGTTTCGATGCAGTTGCCGTCCCCCAGCCGCCACAGGTACTTGACCGTACCGTCGTGCTTGGACACCTGCTTGTGCTCCACCGTGGGTACGGTGATGACGCACTGCTCCGCCAGCTTCTGCCGCAGGGGCTTGCTGAGGTTGCTCATGTCCTCAAAGGAGGTCACGCCCTTGTGGAGCCAGACGAACACCTGCTTGCCCCGGAAGGCCGGTTCTCCCATCTCCCGCAGCAGCTGGGTCATCTCCTGAAGATTCAGCGATTTGATGTCGATCATAGGCAATTCCTTACTTCTGCTTTTCCAGACGGCAGATATAGAAGCCGTCCGTTCCCCACCGCTGCGGCCACAGCGTCAGGTGACCGTCACACCCGCCGATGGGCGCGGGCAGCACAAAGGGCGATAGCCGGAACTCCGGATGGCCCTTCAAAAACCATGTAATGACCTCCTGATTCTCCTCCGGCAGCACCGTGCAGGTGGAGTAGATCAGGGTTCCGCCGGGACGGACGTAGCTGGCGGCATTCTCCAGAATGGCCCGCTGCTCACGGGGCAGCTTCGCCAGGTCCTTGGGGTCCTTATAGCGGATATCCGGCTTCTTGCGGATGATGCCCAGACCGGAGCAGGGCACGTCGGCCACCACCACATCCGCCTGTTCGATCCACGCCTCATGGCGCTCGCGCCCGTCGGCCAGCGCCGTGCGGATGGAGCGCAGGCCCAGCCGGGCCGCGCCGTTTTCGATGAGCTTCAGCTTATGAGGATGCACGTCGCAGGACAGGATATCGCCCTTGTCCCCCATGTCGATGGCCAGCGCAAAGGATTTGCCGCCCGGCGCGGCACAGACATCCAGCACCCGGTCCGTCTCCTGCGGCGCGGCCACGGTGGCCACCAGACGGGCCGCCGCGTCCTGCACGGTAAACAGTCCCTCGCGGAAGGCACTGAGACTCTCCATATCGCCGGTGCCGCTGACCTCGAAGCAGCCTGCCATCCACGGATGGGGCTCTACCGCTGCGCCGCGGGAGCGCAGCTCCTTCTCCAGCGCCTCCGGCGTGGTCTTCATGGTATTGGTCTGGATGGTGGTGGGCACGATGGCGTTATTGCAGCGGAGATACTGCTCCGCCTCCTCCGCGCCCAGAATGTCGATCAACCGGGTCACCAGCCACTTGGGATGGCTGTACCGCAGCGACAGATAGTCTGCCGTGCTGCCCCGGGGCAGCTCCGGCATGTCCAGCCAGTTGGTAACGAATTTCCGCAGCACCGCGTTGACCATGCCTGCCGCACGGGGACGGCCGTGGCGCTTGGCCATCTCCACCGCCTCGTTGACGGCGGCCCGGTGTGGGATCTTATCCATAAACAGGATCTGATACGCACCGATCCGCAGGATGTTCAGGATCAGCGGCTCCAGCCGCTCCGCCTTCTGGGTACACCAGAGACTGATGTAATAGTCCAGATACATGCGGTTCTGGATCACGCCATAGGCGATACGGCTGGCCAGCGCGGCATCCCGGCTGTCCAGTCCGTTCTTGGCGATGGTGCGCTTCAGGCTGCCATCCGACCATGCGTTGGCACTGGAGACGCTCAGCAGCACCTCCAGCGCGGTATCACGGGCATTGCCCTTTCGTCTTTCGTTCATAGGCAAACGGGGATCGGGTGGCCCGCCAGATAGGCGGCGGCAGCCATGCGCTTGCCGCCCTGTGCCTGCAATTCCAGAATACGCAGCAGCTTTCCGTCGCCGCAGGCGATGGCGATGCCCTTCTTGTTGGCCTCCACGACGGAGCCGGGCGCGGCGGCAGTCTCCTCACCCACAGCGGTACGGTAGACCTTGACAGTAGCGCCGTTCAGCTCGGTGGTGGCGCAGGGCCACGGGATCAGCCCCCGCACCTGATCGTGCAGCTGCCGGGCAGGTTTATTGAAGTCCAGCGGGCTGAGGGATTTGTCCAGCATGGGCGCGTAGGTATGCTTGTCATGTTCCTGCGGCGTGCGGGCAGCGGTGCCGTTTTGCAAGTCGCTTACCGCCTGCACCAGTGCGTCCGCGCCCAGCAGTGCCAGACGCGCCGTCAGAGTCTGCGCGTCTTCGTCGGGATCAATGGGTGTCTCCGCCACGCGGATGATGTCGCCCGCGTCCAGCTCGGCGGCCATATACATGATGGTAACGCCGGTCACCTGCTCGCCGTTGAGCACCGCCCAGTTGATGGGCGCGGAGCCCCGGTACTTGGGCAGGATGGAGGAATGGACGTTGATGGAGCCGTAGGGCGGCGTGTTCAGGATGTCCTCCGGCAGGATGCGGCCATAGGCGGCCACCACGATCAGCTCCGGATGCAGCTCCCGTACCAGCGCCAGCGCCGTGCCGTCCCGCAGCTTCAGGGGCTGATATACCGGCAGATCCTGTGTCAATGCATATTCCTTTACAGGTGAGAAGGCCAGCTTATGGCCGCGGTTTTTGGGCTTATCCGGCTGGGTAAACACGCCGCAGATCTCATGTCCGGCTTCCACCAACGCTTTCAGGGAAGCCACGGCAAAATCCGGCGTACCCATAAACAAAATGCGCATTACTCTTCCTCGCCCTCTTCTTCGATCTCGTACTGGTCGGCATGCTCCGTCAGCCACTTCTGCAGCTCCTCGCCCCCCATCAGGCGGTCGGTGTGCTCCACGAACAGGTGGCCGTCCAGATGCTCGATCTCATGGCAGAAGCAGCGGGCGGTGATGCCCTCGTCCTCCACCTCGAACCACTGGCCGTCACGATCCTGTGCCTTGACCCGCACCACATAAGGGCGGGTGACCTCGCCGTACTTGCCGGGCACGCTGAGGCAGCCCTCCAGCGCCGTCTCCTCACCCTCGGTATAGACGATCTCGGGGTTGATCAGCTCGATGATCTCGTCATCCTCGTTCAGCACGATGCAGACCCGGCGCAGGATGCCCACCTGAGGCGCGGCAAGGCCCACGCCGCCGGCATCCTCCAGCGTCTCCGCCATGTCATCCAGCAGGGTATGCAGCCGGTCATTGAATTCCGTCACGGGACGGCAAACCTTGGTGAGACATTCCTCACCCTGTAACGCGATCTTCCTAAGTGCCATGTTTTCTTACCTCTAATCCATCAAATTACAATCCGTGTATATCTGCATATTGCGGTTTTCACCGCGCTTTGAGAACTCCTTCATAAACGCCGCCAGCAGACCCCGCAGCGTCTTGTCGTTGCGGCCGATCACCGTTACCCGATAGCGGTAGCGGTTATTGACCTTCACCACCGGCGCGGGCGCTGGGCCGAGGATCATCAGTCCCAGCGCGTCATAGGGCGGCTTTTTCGCGGCGGACAGCAGGCTGTCGCCGATCTCCTGAATGGCGCGGCGCACCTCCGGCTCCTCCGGCCCCGTCACCGTCACCATCAGCTGGTCGGCAAAGGGCGGATCGCGCCGCAGCTGCCGCAGCCGGATCTCTCCGTCGTAGAACCGCTCATAGTCCTGCGCGGCGGCGGCCTGTATCACGTCGTTGTTGGGGGTGTAGGTCTGGATCACGGCGCGGCCCTCTTTCTCGCCGCGGCCCGCCCGGCCCACCACCTGCGTCAGCAGGCTGAACGTCCGCTCGGAGGCCCGGTAATGATCCACATACAGCGACAGATCCGCCGCCAGCACACCCACCAGCGTCACATTTTCAAAATCCAGTCCCTTGGCCACCATCTGGGTGCCGATGAGAATGGGGATCTTCTTTTCATCAAATTCCTTCAGCAGCGCTTCGTGGCCCGCGCCCACCGTGTCCGCATCCATCCGCAGCAGCGGCGTGTCCGGAAACAGGGCATGCAGTTCCTCCTCCACCCGCTGGGTGCCGAAGCCCACATGCCGCAGGGGCGTTCCGCACTCGGGACAGTCCTCCGGCGCCCGTTGGGAATAGCCGCAGTAGTGGCACATCAGGCGACCGTTGGCACTGTGGTACGTCAGATACACGCTGCACCGGGGACACTGGGGCACAAAGCTGCAATTGGGACACAGCAGCTGGCGGCTGCTGCCCCGGCGGTTGAGAAACAGAATGCTCTGCTCGCCCCGCTCCAGATTGGCCCTCAGCTCCTCATACAGCGGCTGGCTGATGGCCGTCATATTCCCCTGCCGCAGCTCCTGCCGCATGTCCGCAAGGATCACGCGGGGCAGCTGCTGCCGGTTATACCGCTGCCGCAGCAGCGACAGGTGATAGTCGCCATGCTTTGCGTACCATGCCGTTTCCACCGTCGGCGTGGCGGAGCCCAGCACCAGATGGCAGCCCTCGGCCACGCAGCGGTACTTGGCGATATCGCGGGCATGGTAGCAGGGAGAGCGCTCCGATTCATAGGAGCCCTCCTGCTCCTCATCCATAATGATAAGGCCCAGATGCGCCAGCGGCGCAAACACCGCGCTGCGGGTGCCCAGCACCACCGTGGCCTCACCCTTCCGGATGCGCTTCCACTGGTCATAGCGCTCGGTCATCCGCAGGCCGCTGTGCAGCAGCGCCACCCTGTCCCCGAAATAGGCGGTGAACCGCGCCATCATCTGGGGCGTCAGGGCGATCTCCGGCACAAGGATCATCACGGAGCTTCCCTGTGCCAGCAGCTCCTGCGCCAGACGGATATACACCAGCGTCTTGCCGCTGCCAGTAACGCCCTGCAGCAGGGTCACGCCGCCCTTCCCGGTCAGCGCCCGGCGCAGGATATCCTCATACGCCTGCTGCTGCTCGTCGCTCAGCGTAATGTTGTCTGCCTTTACGGCATATGTTTTTTCAGTGATCCGGTAGGTCTCCTCCGTCCGCAGGGCGATCACGCCGCGCTTTTCCAGCGCCGTGACCGTCTGCCGGGAAACACCGGTGAAATAGCACAGCTCATGGACGGCGGTCTCCCCCTGCTGAAGCAGGAACTGCACCGCGTCATACATGCGCCGCGCGCTTTTTTTCCGGGACTGCGCCCATGCGGCAGCCTCGTCCTCCGGCAATACCAGACGGGCCAGCTGCACCGCCTTGTCCTGCACGGTGCGGCGGCTCAGCGTCTGCTGAGAGACGACGCCCCGCTTTTCCAAGCCGCGCAGCACCGCGGTCACGCCCTCGCCGAGGGCTTCCTGCAGTACCGATATCTCCTGCGGCCCTTCCGTGAGCAGATGGCATACCGCCGTCTCCTTGTCGGACAGGCCGTCCCACACCGCACCCTGTACCAGCTGCCACAGCTCCTGATAGCGATACCAGACGGCGGCAGGCAGGATGGTGCGGATGGCGTCATAAAACGTGCAGAAATACCGCTGCCGCATCCAGAGAGCCAGCCTGATCTCCCGCTGAGAGATCACCGCCTCGCCGTCCAGATTCAGCCGCAGCGCCTTCAACGGGCCGGAGGGAACTCCCTGCTCCAGCGACAGCACAACTCCCTCGCTGGTGCGGTTGCCCCGGCCAAAGGGCGCCAGCACGCGGCAGCCTACGCTGACCTCCATATCGGAGGGCACCAGATAGGAATAGGGCTTGTCGATGGCATATGTCGCCGCTTCAACAGCGATCTTCGCGATCTGCATAGCCCTGTTCTCCTCTCTTTGTTACTCCTGAATGGAGGAATCGATGGTGCTGGCGTCAAACTTTCCCTCGGCCACCTCGTCGATGGCCATGGTGACGGGCTTCTCCTCCAGATGCTCACCGCTGACCTCCGCCTCGGAAGCGATCTGACGGGCACGGCGGGCCACCACGTTGACCATCATATAACGGTTGGGCACATAGCTGGTCAGCTGGTTCATTGCGGGATAAAGCATAGACATAATAATATCTCCTTCTGCCTTTCAGGCGATGTATTCAAACGTTTTTATCTCAGCATACCGATACGGTCGGCGGGACGGCAGTGCTCGGCCAACATGATGGCCCGCAGCTCCTTCACCGCGCTCTCCACCGTATCGTTGATGACAAAGTAATCGTAGCTGTCAGCGCTCTCCAGCTCTACCTTGGCGCGCAGCAGACGCTCCTGAATCTTTTCCGGTGAATCGGTGCCGCGGGCCTTGAGGCGGCGCTCCAGCTCCTCCCAGGAGGGCGGTGCGACGAAGATGCGCACCACCTCCGGACGCAGCTCATGTACCTGCGCGGCGCCTTGGACCTCGATGTCCAGAATGACATCCTTGCCCGCCTCCATGGCTTCGTCCACATATCTCTTGGGCGTGCCGTAGAAGTTGCCTACATACTCGGCATACTCCAGAAACTCGCCCTCCCCGATCCACTGGCGGAAGGTCTCCGCTTCGATGAAGCGGTAGTCCACATCCGGCGTTTCAGTGGGACGAGGCGCACGGGTCGTTGCGGAAACGGAAAAATACAGATCGTCGCGTCCTTCAAACAAAGTGCGCAGAACGGTGCTCTTTCCCACGCCGGACGGCCCGGAAATGATAAATGTTTTGCCTTTCTTCTCCATTCTTATCCCTCTTCCTCTGTAAGCTCCTGCGGCGTCATGCCAAGGCGCGGCGCCAGCCGCTCTGTACTCAGGGCGGAAAGCACCACATGGTCGCTGTCCATGATCAGCACGGACGCCGTCTTGCGGCCATAGGTGGCGTCGATCAGCATCCCGCGGTCGCGTGACTCCTGCACCAGACGCTTCACCGGCGCGCTGTCGGGGCTGACAATGGCGATCAGCCGCTGCACCGACACCAGATTGCCGAAACCGATATTCACCAGCTGCATCCCCGGCACCTCACTCAATGTTCTGTACCTGCTCGCGGATCTTCTCCACCTCGGCCTTCATGTTCACCACGTCCTGCGCGATGGTCAGGTCGTTGCACTTGGAGCCGATGGTGTTGCACTCACGGTTGACCTCCTGAATCAGGAAGTCCAGCTTGCGGCCGATGGGCTGGTCGCTCTCCAGCATGGTACGTAGCTGGGCGATGTGGCTGCGCAGGCGAACGGTCTCCTCATCCACGGCGATCTTGTCAGCGAAGATGGCGGCCTCCGTCAGGATGCGGCTCTCGTCGATGGCGGTGGATTGCAGCACCTCCTGCATGCGGGCCGTCAGCTTTTCCCGATAGGCGGCCACGGTCTGGGGAGAGCGCTCCTCCACCTTGCCCACCACGGTCTCGATGGTGGCGGCACGGCCTGCGATATCCTCGCTGAGCTTGCCGCCCTCCACGGTGCGCATGGCGTTATAGGCGGCCAGCGCCTCGTCCAGCACGGCGCAGATATCGCCGGAGACGGATTCCAGATCCTCCTCCGCCTTGGTGACCGTCAGCACATCGGGGAACTTGGCTAGCACGGCGGCGGACAGCTCGCCCTCCAGCGAAAACATGTCCTTCAGCTTCGTCAGCGCCTCGTAATAGCCACGGGCCAGCGGCTTGTTGACGGCCACCACCGTCTCGTCGGCGGCCGTGGCGTCGATGGTGATGAACACATCCACCTTGCCGCGGGAGACTGCCTTCTGCACGCGGGTCTTGACGGCATCCTCCACAAAGATATAGGTACGGGGCAACTTCACGGTGCAATCCAGATAGCGGTTGTTGACGGAGCGTACCTCCACGGTGATGTCGCGCCCGTTCAGCGTCTCCCGCGCCCGACCATAGCCGGTCATGCTCTTGACCACAGTATATCCTCCCTTTCCGGCGGTCATGCCGCCGCGGTAAATTAACAACAGTACAGATAACCGCCGCCGGGACAGCAGAACAGCGGCAGGCAGAACGGCAGACACGGATTCATGTGGCAGTTTCCGGTGCTGAAGGAGTCATAGCCGTTGGGCCGGTAGGCCGTCTGGCGGCCCTCCGCCATGTCCAGCGCCTGCCGGTACTCCTCGTCATCCGGGTCCATCTGCACCGCCGTCTGATAGTAGCGCTTTGCCTCGTCCATCCAGCCGCGGCGGGTACACAGCACGCCCTTGAGGAAGTTCCACTCAGCATCGTGATCCTTCACGGCGTTCAGCAGCTCCTCCGCCAGATTCAGGTTGCCCTGCTGGATGGCGGCACGCACCCGCTGATAGGGGCCGGTATAGGACTGGTAGCCGCCGTAGCCCGCCCCATAGGGGTTATAGCCTGCGGACGATCCCGCACCGTAGCTTCCGCTGGAGGCGCCCCGCTTGCGCTGGGTCTGGATCTCCTCGTAAGCCTCGTTGATCTCCTTCATCCGCTCCTGTGCCAGATCGGCCAGCGGATTATCATGATAGTTGTCCGGGTGGTACTTCCGCGCCAGATTGCGGTAGGCCTTTTTGACCTCCTCGTCACTGGCCGTGCTGGGTACGCCCAGCACCTGATAGGGATCACGCATGCCGGTGTCCCCCTTTCTTCTGTAAAACTCTCGTTTTCCGGTGGAAGCTACCCTCCAGAACGGAGGTCCCCACCGCGTACAGGCCTTCATAGACCGTGCTCTCGATCACCGGATCGTAGCCGCCGAAATCCCACAGCTCGAAGGCCGCCGCCATGGCGCGGATAGAGTTGTCCAGCGTCTGCGCCAGCTCCCGCCGTGCCGCATCTGTCAGCGTGTCGCCGAGAAGGGCGTACCGCAGCGGCAGCGGGTTATAGCTCCCGGTTTTCACATCTTTTTTCAGGTCGTCCGCCGCGTCCATCAGATAGACCCAGCGGCCCAGATGGTAGAGCATCTGCTCCAGCACGCGGCGCTTCACCGGCTGAGCCACCTCATTGGCGGCGTCCGCCAGCAGCCGGGCAAAGGTATCCGCCGCCGCGTCGAGAGACGGACATTCCGCCTTCTCCAATTGGCTCAGCGTCTGCAAATGCTGCCGGGTGCTCTCATCAAATTCCGGACGCAGCGCCCGCGCCTTTCGATAGGCCCGCCGCAGCAGCAGTGACGCCGCCCGGTATTTCAGCCCGCTGAAAAAGCCATGGTCGACGATGCCGTCCTGTATCTGCCACCACGTCAGAATGACGCTCATATCCGCTGCCAGATCGAAGGCGCTTCCACCGTAGGCGCAGGGCCTTCCCCTCACGGGATGGATCAGACAGCGCTTTGTGCAGCGTTCAACCGCTCCCTCCGACAGCAGCATGGCCAGAAACGTCAAGTCATAGTTCAGGATCATCCGCCCTGCCAGACCATAGCGCTTTCCCAGCGTGTGGCATAATCCGCAGTAGGCGCCCTCGAAGCGCTGCTGCTCCTCCTCCGTCAGCCGGTCAGGAGCCGGACGCACATAGCCAAACATCAGAACAAACGCAGGATCTGATAGGTCAGCAGTTCCTTATTCCGGGCGTGGCGGTCATAGAGCACACAGGGAATGAAGCTCACCGTAAAGGCGGCAATGGCGATGGCATACCGCACACCCTCGGAGAGGCCCTCCGACAGGAAGTAGCCCAGCAGGAACAGCACCACCGGCAGCACATACACCAGTGCCACCACACCGAAAATCTTCCGGGTGCTGCTCTCCACCACTACCTTATCGCCGGGCTGTGCGCCGATGTCATTTCTGGCGCGGGCCTTGATGGCGGCGCCGGTCATGCCGCAGCCGGCGCACTCCTCGCAGTCGTGGCCGCAGGCGGACTTGCGGGGTACGGAGATCTCCGCGTAGCCGCCGCCCAGATCCCTTTCAATTGTTGCGATCTGTGTCATATCTTATTCCTTCTTTGTATCTGGTTCGGTCTCAGCGCTGCGGTGTTTCCGGCGCAGCCTCCCGTTTGGTCACATGCACCGTCACCTCATAGCTGCCGCGCACGGTAACGCCAGACTCGGTGGTGGCCGTCACCACCACCGGCAGGAGGTAATCGCCCTCCCCCGTGATACCGCTGAGATCCACACGGGCGCGAATATCCGCCGCGGTGACCTTCTGGATCTCGTCCTCGTCGCCCCACAGCGTCACCACCAGCGAGTCATGCACCTCGGCCTTCAGGCCGTCGGCCACGCCCTCGCAGTTGATGGTGTCCAGCGTGACCACACCCTCGGTCGTGCCGTCGATGGCCACCGTGACAGTAGCCTCGCTGGTGCCGTCCGTGGTGGTAACGCCCGCCGGAAGCTTGATGGCATAGGAGAAGGGGCCGTTCAGTCCCGGCACCAGATCCTCCACATAGATCCGATCCAGCGTCACCTTGCTGATGGTATCCAGCGTACTGCCCTCGCCCACAAGGGTGACCACTTTAGGCGTGATATCCACATTTACGGACTTCATCAGCTCCGTGCCCACCAGCTCCACATCCAACGGCACCGTCTTGGTGGTACGCACCGGCACCGTCACTTGGATCAGCTTGGTGGAGGCCCGGATATTATCATTATGGACGGGAACGTCATTGGCGTCATACAGCGTATATTCCAGCGTCTCGATCAGCGTGCTGGTAGCGCCGGCCAGATTCACCGTCACCTTGGCATGGTGGACATTCAGCATATCCTCACGCTCGGCCCGCAGGGTCAGCGTCTGGGGATCGATGGTGATATCGCCGGTAAAGTAGCCGTCTGCCGCCTGTCCCTTGACATCCACCTCAATGGGAACGGTCTTGCTGTAAAGAGTACCCACCGTCACGGTGATGTTATAGATGCTTCTGCTCTTGACCGAAACATCTGAGGGAGAAATGCCGTTGGGCAGGATATAGGTATAATTCAGCGTCTGCACACCGGCGGCGGAAATGCCGCTGGTATCCGCCACGATGCGGACCTCGGAGGGCTCGATCTGCATCAGCACCTTCCGCTTGCCCTCCAGCGTCAGATCCACCGTCGTATCATAGCCGGACAGCAGCATCAGGCCGTTTTCCGCAAGGATCGTATCCTCATTGGTGAACTCCACGGGGATATCCTTGAGGACGAGCTCCGCCTTCGGAGAGTCGTAAAACTCCATATAGCCCCAAAGAGCCAGCGTGATCAGCGCCGCCAGCACGATCTGCATGATCTTTCTATTCTTCTTCTCCATCGTCGTCCTCCTTTCCCAGACGCTTCAGGAATGACAGCAGCGGCAGCTGCTGCGGCTTGTCCGGTTCTTCCTCCGGCGGCATCAGCTCATTGCGCAGCAGCTTGCCCAGCGTTTCGGGCATCAGGTGCCGCTTGAGCATGCCGCCGATGGCCACGGAGATGGAGCCGGTCTCCTCCGACACGATAACCACCACGGCGTCGGAGTTTTCGCTCATGCCGATACCGGCACGGTGACGCATACCGAGGTCGCGGCTCAGGTTCA
>USMI01000025.1 GCA_900555735.1 uncultured Eubacteriales bacterium
AGCGCGGCCACCGGCGTGCCGCCGCCAACGCCGGTAAGGCCGGAGCCGAGACGCACGGCGTCCAGCCGGTACTGGGGCACCTCCGCCGTGTGGGTGGCGGCGATATGACGCAGGCCCACGGGACAGTCCTCCAGACCCAGCAGCACCTGCGTGAAGCCGGCATACTGCGCCGGTGCGGCAATGGGGCCCTTGAAGTGGGAAAAGATACCGCAGACGCGGAGGTTGTCCAGCGCAAACACCTGACGCATGGCGTCCAGCTCCTCCGGGTGGAAACCAAAGCGGCCAAAGCCGGTATCCACCGCCAGATGCACCCGGGCATCCATATGCAGGGCGTCAATGGCCTGCGCCTGCGCCAGACTTTCCACCGAGACGATGACCCGGCGCTGCAGCAGGGCACGCAGCTGCGCCATATCATGGACGCAGCTGAGCAGCAGCAGGTCGCTGTCCGGCTGGGCCAGAGACAGTGCCTCCTCGACGGTGGCACAGGCGAACAGCGTCGCGCCCTCGCCCCGCAGCAGATCGCGCAGCTGCGCGGCGCCAAGGCCGTAGCCGTTGCCCTTGAGAACGGGGATCACCTGATCGGCCCCGGCGGCATAGCGCCGGTAGTTGTCCAGAATGGCCCCGGTATTGACGAGTAATTCTGCCATAATAGTTTCTCCTGTCAGATCGACATGGTGCGGTCACTGCTAGACTACACTATGTAGTCCTTCTTGTCAAGACTTAACAAAGGGATACATCCTATTAACGCGCCAGCGGGCGAAAATGTTTCACCGCCGTGCGGTGAATATTGGCTAGTGTGCCGGGGCGGGCGGCAAATTATTCCGCAGCGGGAAAAGAAAAGCAGGGTGATCCCCGCTCGTCTTTTACAGATTGTGGATAATGGTCTCCGGCGGACGGATGACCACGCGGGCATTGTCCGCCACGGATTCAGTCAGGAAGGCGTTGCCGCCCACCACGGCGTTTTCGCCGATGACAGTATCGCCGCCGAAGATGGATGCGCCGGAGTAGATAGTGGCCCCGTTGCCCACGGTGGGATGGCGCTTGCCGCTGCTGTGGGCGCGGCCGCCGCGGGGACTGAGCGCGCCCAGCGTCACGCCCTGATAGAGCTTCACATGATCGCCGATGACGGTGGTCTCACCCACCACGATGCCGGTGCCGTGGTCGATAAAGAAATAGCTGCCGATCTGCGCGCCGGGGTGGATGTCGATACCGGTGCGGCTGTGGGCATACTCGGACATCATGCGGGGAATGGTGGGTACATGGCGCAGGTACAGCTCATGGCTGACCCGGTAGGCAAAGATGGCAAACAGGCCCGGATAGGCCAGCACGATCTCCTCCCGGTTCTGGGCGGCGGGGTCACCGTCAAAGATGGCGTCGATATCCGTCAGCAGCAGCTGCTGGATGCGGGGCAGCTGATCCACCACCTCACGGGCGATACGGGGTGCCTGCTCCTCCTGCTCCGGCGGCAGGGCCAGCGCGATCTGCTTGGCAAGGCTGGTCTCAATACGCTCCAGCAGCAGGGCGGCATAGTCCGCCGCCGCCAGCGTCATAAGGGCGGGGTCACCGAAATAGGCGGGGAACAGCAGCTGGCGCATCTCCTTCAAAAGGGCGATGATGGCCTTGCGGTCCGGCAAGCGCAGACGCGCGCCGTACATGGGGATATCGGCATTCTTCATGGTCTCGGCCATGATCTTGGCCGCAGTGCAGATATGATCTTCGTACATGGTTTATTCCTCTGACCAAAGGGGTGTGGACAGGTAGCGGCTGCCATCGTCCGGCAGCAGCGCCACGATGGTCTTGCCCGCGTTTTCCGGGCGGCGGGCCAGCACATCGGCGGCCCACAGGGCCGCGCCGGAGGTGATGCCCGCCATGATGCCCTCGGTGCGGGCCAGCAGGCGTCCGGTGCGGTACGCCTCCTCGTCGGTGACGGTGAGGATCTCATCCACCACAGAGGCGTCATAGTTCTTGGGGACAAAGTTGGCGCCGATGCCCTGCAAACCGTGAGGGCCCGCGTGACCCTGACTCAGCAGGGGCGAGGAGGCGGGCTCCACCGCCACCACGCGGACGTTAGGATTTTGCTCCTTGAGATAGCGGCCGGTGCCGCTGATGGTGCCGCCGGTGCCGACGCCTGCCACGAAGATATCCACATGGCCCTCCGTATCCTGCCAGATCTCCGGGCCGGTGGTCTTATAGTGGGCGGCGGGGTTGGCGGGATTATCGAACTGGCCGGGGATGAAGCTGCCGGGAATGGCAGCGGCCAGCTCCTCCGCCTTGGCCACCGCACCGGCCATGCCGCCCTCCTCCACCAGCACCAACTCCGCGCCGTAGGCCTTCAACAGCGCGCGGCGCTCGGCGCTCATGGACGCGGGCATGGTGAGAATGACGCGGTAGCCCTTGGAGATGGCCATGGCGGCCAGACCGATGCCGGTGTTGCCGGAGGTGGGCTCGATAACGGTGCCGCCGGGCTGCAGCACGCCGGAGGCCTCCGCCTGACGCAACATCTCCAGCGCCACGCGATCCTTGGCGCTTCCGGCGGGGTTGAAGCTCTCCAGCTTGGCCAGAATGACGGCGGGAAGGCCGCGGGTGCGAACATAGTTGTCAACGGCCAGCAGCGGCGTATGGCCCACCAGCTGCGCCGCGGAATGATAGATACCCATAATGTCTGTCCTTTCTCTTTCCCAATTTCTGTTCACTGTATATTCATGTTATGATATGTGCAAAAAAACAGAGGGTGTATGTGTGCCATACACCCTCTGCGTTATTACCACAGCCTTCCGCGCCTGCTTATGCGGCACGGACAGAAAACGTATGACCCATATACGCGCGGCGAAGCTTGCCCATGCAACACATGGACAGACAGCTATCACAACAGGCGCGAAGCATCATACGGTATTTTCTCCTTCAAAAGTCTACTATTATTATAGGCTTATTCCCGACATTGTGTCTATGTGCAGGACACACAAAGTCCGCAGAGAAAGAACAGAAATTCTCCGGCAAATTGCCGAAGGTCAGTCGTCCTGACGGGCTACATAGAACATCGCCAGCGCACCGGGACCGACGTGGCTGCCGGTGACCGGCTCGTAGTCCACGACGATGATACGGGCCTTGGGGTCGTGTTCCTTCAGCATGGCGGCCAGCTCCAGCGCCTCCCTGCGGCAGCCGGCGTGGGCGATACCCACCGGCCAGTGGCCCGACAGCTCTGCATGGGCGGCGAAATTCTCCGCCAGAGAACGGACAGAGCGCTTGCGGCCTTGCACCTTGGCAAACACCACGATGCGGCCCGCCTCGTCGCCCTTCAGCAGGGGCTTGATCCGCAATGCGGTGCCTAGGGCGGCGGCCACACCGGACACCCGGCCGCCCCGGCGCAGGTGCATCAGGTCGTCCACCGTGAACACCTGACGGACGCGAGCGCGCAGCTCCGTCAGCTCGCGGACAGTCTCATTCAGGGTATAGCCCGCCTCACGGCAGGTGGCGGCGTGGAGCACCTGAATCCCCTCGCCCAGCGATGCCGCACGGGTATCGAACACCACCAGACGGCGGCCGGGATATTCCTCCCGCAGCTCGCGGGCCGCCATCACCGCCGACTGATACGCGCCGCTGATGCCGGAGGACATGCCCACATGCAGCACATCCTCGCCGCTCTCCAGCAGGGGCTGCCACAGCTGGCGGTACTGCTCCATGGAGATCATGGAGGTGCTGGCGGGCGTATGGCGCAGCATTTCATAGTAGGCGTCGCCGTCAAAGGCGGTCAGGTCAAGGCACTGATGCTCGATATCGTTGACGATATAGGAGAAGGGCAGCAGGCGCAGCTGGTGCCACTGGAGCTCGGCCGTGGGCAGATTGGCAGATGTATCGGTGGTTATCACAAAGGGCATAATGCGTACCTCGTTTTTATCTAATGATGCGTATTATTATATATGATTTTTTGAATGTGTCAAGAGCGGGTGTTGGTTTGACTTGTCATTTTTCATAGTATGTGTTATACTTTCCTCAAATACACATGCGGGAGAACAAAACACATGCACGAAAAATATGATTCCCGGCTGGTGGCCGGCAAGCTGCGCCGCTGGAGCCACTATTTACAGAGCTACCGTCTGCCCACATGGGAGCAGATCCCCACGCTGGGCCTTTATATGGATCAGGTGCTGACACTGCTGAGCCGATACCTGCCGTTCCTGCCCAAAAAGGAAAAGGAGGAGCAGATCATCACCACCAGCGCCATCAACAACTATGTCCGCATGAAGCTGATGCCCGCGCCGGAAAAGAAGAAGTACAGCCGCATCCATATCGCGTATCTCATCATGATCTGCGCGTTGAAGCAGAGCCTGACCATGTCGGAGATCCAGAAGATCCTGCCCAACGGACTGACGGAGGAGGAGGTCAAAAAGACCTACGAAGCCTTTGTGGAGCAGTACACCGACTCGGCCCGCATCTTCGTGTCCATGGTGGAGGGCATGGCGGCCCAGCTGCTGGCAGCAGAGGCGGCGGATGAAGCGGATGTGAACAGCTTTGTGCTGTCCACGGCGGTGATGACCAATTTCTCCCGGCTGCTGACCACCAAGCTGCTGGATCTGCAGGATATGCCCTTTACCGAGGAGGCTGTGGCCCTGCGGGAGCCGGAATGAGATCAACATCGGATCAGCCTATCATATGGAGAAAAATATGCCTGTCATCGAAACCGAACGGCTCATCCTGCGCAATGTTGCGGCAGGGGATGCAGATAGTATGTTTGATTACCGCAACAATGAAATATGCGCAAAATATCAGCGTGGACAAACAAAAGAGCTTGATGGCATCCGCAGGCTGATCGAACTCCGCCAAAATGATGTGATTTCCGTTGATGCTCCGTTTATGCTGGCAGTCGCGCTGAAGCAGTCCGATGAAATGATCGGTGAAATCGTGGTCAAGCCCGAAGACGACATGATCTCTATGGGCTACACGTTTCACTACAATTACCATCGCAGAGGATATGCTTATGAGGCGCTGACCGCGCTCATTGATCTGCTTCATGAAAGATACCCGTCCTGGGCGTTTATCTGTTTCACCGAGCCGGAAAACGAGCCAAGTATGGCGCTGCTGAGAAAATTGGGCTATCAGGATATGGGATACCGGCCGGATATGAAATCTCAAGTATTTGAGAAATGGACAAATAAAAATACATTGTGATTGAGGGGGTAGGCGTATGGATTATTTCATTAGAAAAGTCCAGCAAGGCGACGAATTGAATTTAGCTTATATTCAAATCGAGAGTTGGAAAGCTGCATTTCAGGACATTCTGTCCGCCGAAATTCTTCAACAAGCCACTGATCTAACTCACGCTACGGCAATGTATAAGCAATTGCTTGACGAAAATATTGGCAATGGATATATTTTAGAAGTGAACTCTCAGCCTCATTGTATTGCTTGGTGGGGTAAAGCGCGAGACAATGATATGTCCGATTATGCGGAACTTATCTGCATCCACAGCTTGCAGGACAACTGGAGAAAAGGCTGCGGCACCCAGATGATGAACAGAATCATGGATGATATGAAAGCCGCCGGCTATGACAAGGTTATGCTTTGGGTATTTACGAACAACGTTCGAGCAAGAAAATTCTATGAGTCGTGCGGATTTGTCACATACGGCAAAGTCAAGCCCTGTTTTGAAACGGAAGAAATTTGCTACGAGAGGAAACTATAACAAAGCATCTTTTTATCGTTAAAGCGAAAAACTGATGTGTGCCGCTGTGCGGCGCATATTGAAATTATGCCGCCTGCGGCGGCATACCGCAGCTTTTCACTTTTCTCTCTTCACTCTTCACTGACAAAAAAGGACACCCCCGGCGGGGGTGTCCTTTCTTTGTTCATCCAATCACGCTGCGCTCTGCGCCGTCTGAGCCAGCACGGTCATGCATTCCAGCACCGCAGCACCCTGATCCGCCGCATAGTAAGTGCCGGTAAAAAGATACAGCCAGCCATCCTTTACCGTATAAAGGTACGACTGATTGGTCTCAGGCAGCGCCAGAATCGCCTCGCGGCCGCCCAGCGCGTCGATATTCTCCTGCGTCCAGCCGCCATCCTTCAGCATAAAGTCGATGACCTCATCGGTAAAGCTGAACGTGCCCTCCATATAGATCACAGGCGCATCGTTCAGCGTCTTCATCTCCGTTTTGCCGACAGATAAAAACGCATAATTATCGCTCAGGTTCTTTTCCAGCTCCTGCGCCATGTTGCTGTCCAGCGCATCGTCGAACTGCGACAGCTTCTGGGCATTGACATTGGCCACATTATCTGTGTCCAAGGTGGGCAGATAGTAGAACGTCAGCAGGCCCGAAACATCCTCGCCATACCACTCGTCCGCGTTGTACTGGGCCGACATGGCGCTGTTGCTGGCCAGACTCAGCTCCATTGCGCTGAGATCTGCCGCTTCCATTGCGGGGTAGTCCGTGTCCTCTGCCGGGGAGTTATTATTGCCGCCGCAGGCGCACAGCAACGCCAGCAGCATGGCCGCCAGCGCGGCCAGCAGCATCGTCTTTTTCTTCATAGCTTCTCTCTCCTCTTTCTTTTATGCGCAACACGCTTACTTCGTGTGGAAGTACAGGATGCCCAGCGTGCGGGGACCGCAGTGACTGGATACCGTGCAGCCGGCGCGGGTGTGCAGCACCTCTTCAAAGGGCTGATAGCCGCGCACTGCCGCCTCTACCTCGGCCACCTCCTCCGGGGTAAAGCCGCCGGACTCGGTGATGAAAATGCGGTGGGGGTCGATGTCGTCGCGGCCCTCCAGACGCTCCTTCACATATTGCAGCAGGCATTTCTGATAGGCGCCCCGGTACTTCTTGCCCACGCCCATCTTGCCGTCCTTCACCTGAATACAGGGCCGGAGAGACAGCATATTGGCGCCCAGCGCCGCCACGCTGGAGCAGCGGCCGCCCTTGCGGAGATAGCCCAGCTGCTCCACCACGAAGCTGACGTCCAGCAGCTCACGGCGCTGGTTCATCCGTTGCTGGATCTCCTGGGCGGTCAGCTCGCCCTTCCGGGCCAGCTCCGCCGCTTCCAGCACCAGCAGGCCGATGCCGGTGGAGAGATTGCGGGCATCCACGGGGTAGACGTTGCCCACCTCCGCCGCCGCGATGCAGGCGTTCTGGTAGCAGGCGGACATGTCGCCGGAGATGTGGAAGTGCACCACCGCGTCGGCGCTCTCCAGCTCCTTGTGGAAGAACTCCACATAGTCGTATACCGACACCGCCGCCGTGGAGCACATGCTGCCGCCGGCCTCCACATGGGCATAGATCTCGTCGGGGGTGATGTCCACGCCGTCCACCAGTGATTCGCCGTCCCGGACGATGTACAGAGGCGAGATGCCGATGTCATAGCGGGCGATCAGGTCAGGGGACAGGTCGCAGGTGCTGTCTGCGGAAATTTTTATATTCATATGTTTCTGGTTCCTTTTGATTCAATGCCCAGAATCGGGCGGGATATCTTTATGGTATCATAACACGGCACATACCGCAAGCCTTTTTACAGATACCGGTCGATCCGCTGGCGAAGCTGCGTCAGCTTTTCCTGCAATTTCTCCCGGTTCTCCTGCGCCCGAAGACGGTTTTCCTGCACCTCGTCGTGCCACTGGCGGACATCCTCGTCCATGGCGGCACGGAGCTGGTCACGGGCGGCCCGGACGCGGTTGATGGCGTCCAGAGACTCCGCCGTGCCCCGCAGAAGCCCGTCGGCAGGGGTGTCGTGGACGGGGTACAGGCCGCGGCGGAAGTTATCCAGCACCACCTCATACCGGCGGCAGGCGTTGGCGATGGAGTCGTCCCACGAAATATAAATTTCCTTCTGGGCGTTTTCGCCCACCCAGCGCATCAGCTCACGCTGCGGGATCAGGCGGCGCAGCATGGCAGCCATGGAATCGGCGTTTTCTTCAATGAAGAAGCCGTTCTGCCCGTCGGTGACATCCTCGGCAGCGCAGCTTCCGGCGATCAGCACGCTGGCAAGGCCGCAGGCCGCCGCCTCGCGCACCACAAGGCCGTTGGTGTCAAAGGTGGAGGGAAACAGGAACAGGTCGGCCCGGCAGTACCACGCCCGGATGACCTCCCGGTCATAGCAGGGCGGCTGGAAGAACACCTTGTCACACAGAGCCAGCTCTTCGGCATAGTCCCGGATGGCGTCACCGTCGGTACCCTTGCCTACGAACACCATGCGGAAGTCCTGCCCCTCATCCTTCAGCTGCTTCAGGGCGTTCAGAATGATCCGCAGGCCCTTGTACCACATCATGCGGCCCACGAACAGGAACAGCGGTACGCCCTCCGGCAGGTCAAGGCCCTCCCCTACGGCACGCACCTTCTCCTCCGGAAGGCGTCCGGCGGGGAAGTCCACGCCGTTGGGCATGACGATATAGTCCCCCTGATAGCCCAGCGAGCGCAGGTTCTCTCCCGCGCCGTGGCTGACGGTCCACACCTCGTCACAGGCGGAGATATTCTCCACCAGAATTTTGATGGACGCCTCCTGCAGGAGCCTGCTGTGGATGGCGTTGGCGATGTCGATGTCGAACTTGGTGTGATAGGTGAACACCAGCGGCACGTTCAGCTTCTGGCGCAGCATCCGGGCCAGCACCATGGAGGTGACGGGGCAGTGGCTGTGGATCAGGTCGATATGGCGGCCCTCCACCTGCTCCATCAGCTCCGGCGAGAGGGGAAAGCCCGCCCGGTAGCCCACCAGCTTCGTCATGTCGATGCTGGGATAGCGCAGCACCGGGAAGGGATAGACGCTGTCGTCGGCGTCGGGGTAGTAGGGCGTCACCACCGTGGCGTCGCCATAGTCCCGCTGGATCACCGTGGCATAGTTGGTGACGGCGTTGGCCACGCCGTCGATCACCGGCGGGAAGGAATCGTTGATGAGACAAATACTGCGTTTTTCGGCCATGGCGCGGCTCCTTTCCGATCATTGCTTCAGATGGGTCTATTATACCGTATCCTTCCCGGCGGCGCAACAGACAGGGTGTGTTTCTTTTCGATTGTATTCTCCGGCGAAAACTGGTATAATCAACAAAAAGCAGCGGAAGGAGGCGGCGGCATGGCGGGACTGAACACCAGCGTGCAGTACATCAAGGGCATCGGCGAAGCGCGGGCCAAGGCGCTGGAAAAGCTGGGCATCACCACGCTGCGGGAGCTGATCGGCTTCTTTCCCCGGCGGTATGAGGACCGCAGCGTCATCTACCCCATTGCGGAGCTTCCTGTGGGGGAGACGGCCTGCTGCCGGGCCATGATCGCCGGTGCGCCCACCAGCCACCGCATCACGGGCGGACGCACGGTGGTGAAGGTGCGGGCGGTGGATGACACCGGCGTACTGGACGTGACGTTTTTCAATCAGGCCTACCGCCAGCAGAGCCTCCACGTTGGCGAAAGCTTCGTGTTCTGCGGCAAGGTGGAGGGCAACCTCCTGCGGCGGCAGATGATAAATCCCCTGATGGAGCCAGAGGGACAGCACCAGCTGACGGGCCGGATCATGCCGGTGTACCCGCTGACCAGGGGCGTCAGCCAGCTTTTGCTGCAAAAGGCCATGCGGCAGGGGCTGGACGAGTGCCGGGAGCTGATGCCGGACGTGCTGCCGGATCAGGTACGCATGGCCCATCAGCTGTGTTATGTCAACTACGCTTATGAGAACATCCACTTCCCCACCAGCTTTGAGGCATTGGGGCAGGCCCACCGGCGGCTGGTGTTCGAGGAACTGTTCCTTGTGACCTGCGGGCTGCACCTGCTGCGCTCGCGGCGGGTGGATGTGGCGGGGCCGGTGTGCCGCGCCGCGGACATGCAGCCCTTCTATGACGCGCTGCCCTTCCCGCTGACGGGTGCCCAGAAAAAGGCCATCGGCGACGCGGTGGCCGATATGTCCTCGGCGCGGCCCATGAACCGGCTGTGTCAGGGCGACGTAGGCAGCGGCAAGACCATGGTGGCCGCCGCCTGTGTGTGGTTCGCCGCCCAGAGCGGATGGCAGTCGGCGCTGATGGCTCCCACGGAGATATTGGCAAAGCAGCACTATGAAAATCTGGCGCCGCTGTTCGCCCGGTTCGGCATCCCCTGTGCCCTGCTGACCGGCTCCACCAAAGCCAAGGAGCGGCGGGCCATTCTGGAGGGGCTCTCCGACGGCAGCATCGGCCTTTGCATCGGCACCCACGCCCTGCTGACAGAGGATGTGCAGTATCAAAAGCTGGGACTGGTCATCACCGACGAGCAGCACCGCTTCGGCGTGGCCCAGCGGTCGGCGCTGGGCCAGAAGGCGGAGAACCCCCACATGCTGGTGCTGTCCGCCACCCCCATTCCCCGGACGCTGGCGCTGATCATCTACGGCGATCTGGACGTGTCCATCATCAACGAGCTGCCCCCTGGCAGGCAGAAGGTGGATACCTTCGCCGTGGACGAGCGGTATCGGGCGCGGCTGAACGGCTTCATCCGTAAGCAGGTGGCCGAGGGCCATCAGGTATTCATCGTGTGTCCGCTGGTGGGCGACGGCGACGACCTCCCCGACGAGCGGAAGGCCGTGACGGCCTATGCCAAAGCCTTGCAGGAGGAGACCTTCCCTGATCTGCGGATCGCGGTGCTCCACGGCAAGATGAAGGCTAAGGAGAAGGAGTCCGTCATGGCGGCCTTTGCCGCCGGCGAGACGGACATTCTGGTGTCTACCACGGTGGTGGAGGTGGGCGTGGATGTGCCCAACGCCACGCTGATGGTGGTGGAGAACGCCGAGCGCTTCGGTCTGAGCCAGCTGCACCAGCTGCGGGGCCGCGTAGGCCGCGGCAAGGCAAAAAGCTACTGCGTGCTGGTGGCTCAGGGCGGCGGCGAGGAGACGAAGCGGCGGCTGAAGGCCCTGACGGACACCAACGACGGCTTCAAGATCGCGGAGGAGGATCTGAAGCTCCGGGGCCCCGGCGATTTCTTCGGCCAGCGGCAGCACGGTCTGCCCATGCTGCAGATCGCCGATCTCAACTGCGATATGCTACTGTTGGAGGAGGCGCAGTCCGCCGCGCGAGAGCTGCTGGCGGAGGACGATCAACTGACCGCCCCGGAGCACAGGAAGCTGCGGGAACGCATTGACGAGCTGTTCGAGATGAACGCAGAAGGGCTGAATTGAGGCGCCCCAAGGGGCGCAGAGAAGAGATAAGCGTGAAAAGTGAAAAACTTCAGTGTGCCGCACAGCGGCACACTGAAAATCATGCCGCCTGCGGCGGCATACCACAGCTTTTCACTCTTCACTTTTATCTTTTCACTTAAAAACAGCGCTGTCCACCGGACAGCGCTGTTGATTTATTCTTCGCCCCTTCGGAACCGCTCGATCATCTCGGCGGTCAGGCTAATGTCGTTTTCCCGGCTGGGGATCTCCTCGCGGGAGAGCCACACGCCCTCGCACAGCTCATTGTGGTCGAGGGTGATGTCCGGGTCGCCGTCCAGCTCGCAGTAAAAGCCGGTCAGCAGCGTGTCGGTAAAGGCCCATGGCTGGTTCTTATAGTACCGCAGGTTCTTTACCTTTACGCCCACCTCCTCCATCACCTCCCGGTGGACGGTGTCCTCCAACGTCTCGCCGATCTCCACGAACCCGGCGATGAGAGCATAGCCCCGGAAGGGTCGGTTGGCATAGCGGGTCAGCAGCAGCTTGTCCCCGTGGGTAACGGCCACGATGACGGCGGGGCAGATCTTGGGGTACTCGATCTGGCCGCAGGCCGGACAGACCATGGCCCGCTCGATATCGCTGGGCTTCATCTTATGGCCGCAGCGGCCGCAGTACTGCCGTGTGCCGTACCACCGGTGGAGCTGCACGGCGGTGATGGCGGCGAAGGCTGTCTCCATAGGCCGCACTGACCGGATGCCGCCCACGTCCACATATTCCGCGCCCTCCGGCACGGTGTCCGGCGTGCGGGCCAGATAGCAGTCCACCCCGTCCAGTGAGAACACATGGAGGGCGTCCTCCGTGGGGATGACCGTTCCGAACCGAGGCAGCGTCCAGCCGTCGCCATCCCTTTGCAGCAGCACCTTTCCCTTGCGGACGCACAGGGCAATGTCGTGGGCGTCGGGCTTGCCGATGACGTAGGTACGGTCAAACCGGTGGGGCGCAATATCCTGTATCATAAAACGATCCCTCTTTCGTTGTATTTTCTCTGATGGTATCATATCCCGCCGCAAAAAGCAACCTTGCGGCCCGGGCGGCGGCGTGCTATACTGGGAGCACCATTGGAAAGGGGGACTTTGTCATGACGAAACAGGAGCTACTGCAAAAGGCGGATAGCCTGCCGCTGTCCCCCGGCGTGTATATCATGATGGACAAGACAGGGCTGGTCATCTATGTGGGCAAGGCGAAAAAGCTGAAAAACCGCGTCAGCCAGTACTTTCAGTCCGGCAGCGGCCACAATGAAAAGACCCGGATGATGGTGTCGCAGGTGGATCACTTTGATACCATCATGGTGCGCACGGAGTTCGAGGCGCTGATTCTGGAAAACTCCCTCATCAAGCGGCACCAGCCCCGGTATAATATTCTGCTGAAGGACGACAAGGGCTACCCCTTCGTGCGGCTGAGCGAAAAAGCGCCCTATCCCCGGTTCACGCTGGTGAACAAGCCGGAGGAGGACGGCGCCCGGTACTTCGGGCCCTTCGGCGGACGGCACGAGACGCGGGCGGCCCTGCAGGCGGTGTGTGCCGCCCTGAAGCTGCCCACCTGCAATCGCCAGTTCCCACGGGACATCGGCAAGGAGCGGCCCTGCCTGAACCACCACATCGGCCGGTGCGACGGCTTCTGCTCTCCCGATGGCCCCGGTCAGGCGGAGTATCAGGCCCGGATGGCCCAGGCGGCGGAGCTGCTGGGCGGCAAGCTGCGGCAGGTGACGGCAGGTCTCCGGCAGGAGATGGAGACGGCGGCGGAGCATCTGGAATTTGAAAAGGCCGCGGCCCTCCGGGACCGGATGCAGGCATTGCAGGTGCTGGGCAAGCAGCAGCAGGTCATTGCGGGCGTGTGCGCCGACACGGACGTGTGGGGCGTATACACCGGGCCGGTGCGATGCGGCGCGGCAGTGCTGCACATTGAAAACGGCGACCTGCTGGGCCGCCAGATCGAGATATTCCCTACCGCCGCCGACCAGTCGGAGCCGGAGGTGCTCAGCGCCGTGCTGAGCCAATACTATCTGGACAAGGCGGTGCTGCCCCGTGAGATATTGCTGCCGTGTTTGTTTGACGACAGCGATACCTTCGCCGCCCTGCTGACGGGTCAGGCGGGCCACAAGGTGACCATCAAGGCCCCTCAGCGGGGCGAACGCTCCCAGCTGGTGGACATGGCTGCCCAGAACGCCCGCGAGGAGGCCGAGCGCATCACCACGGAGTCGGAGCGGGTGGCCAAGGCGCTGACGGACTTACAGACGCTGGCGCAGCTGCCCGCTGTGCCCCGGCGTATGGAGAGCTACGATATTTCCAATCTGGGCAGCGACGACATGGTGGCCTCCATGGTGGTGTTCGTGGACGGCAAGCCGCTGAAGCGGGACTATCGGAAGTTCGCCATCAAGACCCTGACCGGCCCCGATGACTACGCCGCCATGCAGGAGGTGCTGGAGCGGCGGTTCGCCCATAAGGACGACGAGAAATTCCCGCCCCTGCCTGATCTGCTGCTGATCGACGGCGGTCTGGGCCACGCTCACGCGGCGCTGGCGGCGGAGCGGGCGGCGGGGGTATCCATTCCCATTCTGGGCATGGTGAAGGACGACCGCCACCGCACCCGCGCCCTCATCACCATTGAGGGCAGCGAGCTGGGCATCCAGCAGTCGCCCCATATCTTCACCCTCATCGGGCGGGTGCAGGAGGAGGTACACCGGTTCGCCATCACCTTCCAGCGGCAGAAGCACAAAAAGCGCACCTATCGCAGCAAGCTGGACGGCATCTCCGGCATCGGTGAGACCCGGAAGCAGGCGCTCCTCAAGCGCTTCGGCACGGTGAAGGCCATTGAAAGCGCATCGCTGGACGATCTGCGGAAGGTACTGCCCGCTCCGGCGGCGCTGGCGGTATACGAGCGGTTCCACCCGGCGGATATAGATGAAAAAAAGAGCTGAGCGTCGGCCGACGCTCAGCTCTTTTTCTGTCAGGAACGCAGTCCCGCGGCGTCCATGATGGCTTCGATGCTTTCCACAGGCTCGGTGCTCCAAGGGTAGGCGGTATCAGTGCAGCCGGCGGAGGACAACAGATCCTCCGCGCCGTCCTTCAGCAGCGACTGGTAGGCATCGTCCACCAGCTCCAGCTTTTCGGCAAAGGCGGTCTGGGCATCGTTGCCCATA
The DNA here is from genome assembly GCA_900555735.1 of uncultured Eubacteriales bacterium. Lineage (GTDB taxonomy): Bacteria > Bacillota > Clostridia > Oscillospirales > Oscillospiraceae > Vescimonas. The sequence goes on from USMI01000025.1 coordinate 14,282, forward strand.
TTGCTCAGCCAAGCGGCGGTGGCGCTGCGGATCTCCTCAGGATCAAGGCCCGTGTCTACGCCCCAGTCCAGCAGCTTGACGGCAGCCTGAACGGCGGTCATGTAGGAGCCGGAGGTGCCTACCCGCACTGTCTGGTCGATCTAGCTCAGGATCGGCAGCTCGACGCTCTGGCCATCAGCCGGCGTATCCGGTGTGTCGGGGGTCTCCTGCGGTGTATCGGGCGTCACGTCCGGTGCGGGAGTCGGTGTATTGGCGGCGCAGGCGCACAGGCTCAGCGTCAGCAGCATAGTCACAAGAAGCAGCAGCTTTTTCATACGATCATTTCCTTTCTTTTGCTGGTTTCCTTGTATGTGCCCTCTCTGCATTGGATGCTGCGCAGAGAGGTATGGGTAACGCCCAGAAGGCGGTCCATTTCTTCGGCGGCATTTTCATAGGTGTCCCTCTGATGGTGCACCAGTATGTAGTCCGCCTCCCTGATCTGTCCGGCAGCCGCCTTGCAGAAGCTGCGGACAGGGGCGGCCAGCGCGAACACCCAGATGGGCGAGCAGATGGTCACATGCCGGTAGGCGGACAGCTCGATGTCCACCGGCCGGATGGGCATGTCCCACTTGTGCATGCCGTAGCGGCCGCACCACCAGAAGCCCAGCGTACCCTCCGTCCGCTCCGCCGCCCTGATCTCATAAACGGCAGCGCCAGTGCGGTCGGCCTCCTCATAGGCCTTCTTCCGCACATATCCCATGCGGGAGAATAATACCACCAGACGGGTGGGGTCATCGCCGATGTGGGGATAGTCAGCCCGGTTGACGGCGAAGGCCTCCTGCTTGCGGAACACCCACGCCGCATAACCGGCAGCGGCCTGACAGATACCGAAAATAAAATAGATGGTGGACATGAAATTCAGCGGGAACATATAGAACTGAATGCAGATCCACAGCATCAGCGTCACGCCGAAGATGCCGCCCAGTACGGTACCGGCGGGCTTTCTGGCCAGCAACAGCGCCGCCGCTGTCAGGTTGGTCAGGCCATTGACGATCAGCAGCGCCCAGCCGGAGAAGGTGAAGTCCTGAAACACCACCTCCGCAAAGGGCAGTACCTGAAAATAGGGCAGCATGGCGTCCATGCCCATGGCCTTGCCGCTGGGGTCCAGCAGCATCATCAGCGCACCGCCTACCGCACCGATGCCGATGAACAGCGTCCAGAAAATGAGGATGCGGCGGGCAGTCTGATATCTTGATCTCTGTTGCATATGCAGTTCCTTGTCCTTCCTTGATGTCGTACCACCTATTCTACACGCCGGACTGTCGTTTGCATAGGTGTTTTTTTCATCCGTTTGTGGTCTTTTTATAGCTTCTCTGCTTTATCCCTGCAAGGGCGGAAAACCGACATAAGTTCGGCGCGTTGCCGCTGCTGTGTATCCTCTGTTTGCTTATATTAAACAATCGTTCTTCTATTTTATGATGTCGTATGCCGCATAAAAGCTTCCGCTCTCTTGTTTCCTGAACACCTTTGCGCTTATACTAAAAATATCCACTTTTCAAATATCCACTTTGCGTATCAAACCGGCTTCACTGGCGGGGCAGACTGCCACTTTTTATCCACCTTTCCCATCACCGGTGCGCAAAAAAACAGGGGAGAGGATCGCTCCTCTCCCCTGCTGGTGTTGGATTTTACTTGCCGAAGTAGCGCTTCAGAAGGCCCTCGAAGGCCTTGCCGTGACGTGCCTCGTCGCGAGCCATTTCGTGGACGGTGTCGTGGATGGCGTCCAGATTGTACTGCTTGGCCAGCTTGGCCAGCTCGAACTTACCGGCGGTAGCGCCGTTCTCGGCGTCCACGCGCATCTGCAGGTTCTTCTTGGTGCTGTCGGTGATGACCTCGCCCAGCAGCTCAGCAAACTTGGCGGCATGCTCGGCCTCCTCCAGACCGGCCTTCTCCCAATACATACCGATTTCGGGATAGCCCTCACGATGGGCCACACGGGCCATGGCCAGATACATGCCTACCTCAGAGCACTCGCCCTCAAAGTTGGCGCGCAGACCGTCGATGATCTCCTTGCGGACCTCCTCAGGCACGTTGTCGCCGAACACCTTGCCGACGCCCACCACATGCTCGGCCGCCCAGGACTTCTCCTCGGCCTGCAGGGTGAACTTCTCGCCGGAAACGTGGCACACCGGGCACTCAGCGGGGGGAACATCGCCTTCATGAACATAACCGCAAACAGGACAGACCCACTTCTTCATAGTAAATTACCTCCATTGTCATAATTAAATATTTGTTTTGTTCTTATTTTGACGCCGTTTCGTGCTTACGAAGCGGCCATTGTCAACTATTTTCCGTTTTTGTCAGACAGGCATTGCAGCGGCCATAGAAGGTGACGCTGTATCCATCCTCCCGGCCCACCTGCGCCAGATCCGGCGCGTTGACCGGAATGGGCGGCAGGTCAATGACCGCGCCGCAGGTGCGGCAGATAAAGTGCCCGTGGGGGGCGACATTGCCATCGTAGCGATCCTCACCATCCACGCAGCCGATGACCTGCACCGCACCTTCACTGCGGAAGCGGGCCAGATTGCGGTACACCGTGGCCAGCGACAGGTCGGGGATCTGAGGCTTCAGCTGGGTATAGACCCATTCTGCCGAGGGGTGGCACTTGGTGGAGCGCAGGCATTGCAGGATGGCTTCCCGCTTGGGACTGTATCGTGTTTCCATGTGTGCTCCTCTTTTTTGTAATCGCTAACAATTATTGTTTTCATTAGTATGGTATCACACCCTTTTGGATTTGTAAAGAGTTTTTTTGAAAAAAGTTGAAAAATTTTTCCACCGCCCCGGAGAGCACGAAAAAGGACGGTATGGCAGCGCCATACCGTCCTTTACTATATGTGTTTTTGCGGAAATTACTCAGCCTCAGCCAGAGCCTTGGCAGCAGCGATGGCCTTCTCCTGTGCCGCAGCGGGGCAATCCTCGTAGCGGACGAAGTTGAAGGTGAAGGTACCGCGGGACTGGG
>USMI01000026.1 GCA_900555735.1 uncultured Eubacteriales bacterium
ATACCATCTATGTGAGAAAAAGCCCAGCTGTTGCTGGACTTTTTCGACAGACTGACGCGGCACGCATCAGCGTGCCGCGTCCTTTCTGTTTTCAAAGCCTGTCAGGCCTCATGCGTATGGGTCAGATGGTGGTGCTTTGATGCGAAGCCTTCCTTGCGGTACAGCTTGCGCAGCATAAAGAAGTAGCACACCAGATGGGCCAGGAATGTCAGACCCCATGAAATGGGATACGACCAGTAGATGGTCTCCGGCGTGTGGAACTGGGGCACTTGGAAAATGGTGGCGATCCATACCACGCGGAAGGCGCAGGCGCCCAGCAGCGTGACGATCATGGGGGTGACGGAATAGCCAATGCCTCGAATGGAGCCGACGATCACATCCATCAGGCCGCACAGGATGTAGGGCAGGAACATGATGGTGACGCGCACCATACCGGCGGCCACCACCGCATCGCTGTTGGAGTAGATGTGCAGCAGCTGCGGACCGAAGAAATAGCCCAGCAGGCCGCCCACCACTGCCACGGAGGCCGAGCAGGCGGCGGAGCACAAAGCAATGGGCTTCAGCCGCTCCAGATTGCCCGCGCCGTAGTTCTGGCTGGTAAAGGCCATATTCGCCTGACAAAAGGCGTTGCAGGCCACATAGATGAAGCCCTCGATATTGCTGGCGGCGGTGTTTCCGGAAATGACCGTCTCGCCGAAGCTGTTGATGGACGCCTGAATGATGACATTGGACAGGGAGAAGGCCACGCCCTGAATACCGGAGGGAATGCCGATCTCCAGAATCTGCCACAGCCGGGGCAGGGTAATGCGCAGCTCCCGCAGCTCAAGGCGGATGTCGCCCTCCTCATGCATCAGGCATCGCACCACCAGAAAGGCGGACAGACACTGGCTGACCACCGTGGCGATGGCCACGCCCGCCACGTCCATCTGGAACACAATCACCAGCAACAGGTTCAGCGCCACGTTGACAATACCGGCGGCGATCAGGTAGTACAGAGGCCGCCGGGTGTCGCCCACAGAGCGCAGCAACGCCGCACCGAAGTTATAGAGCATGGCGGCGGGCATGCCCAGAAAGTAGATCCGCAGGTAAAGGGCCGCCAGCGGCAGGATGGAGTCCGGCACCTGCATCAGGTGCAGCAGCGGGCGGGCCGTGGTGACGCCCACCACCGCCAGCAGCAGGCCGCTGAGGAAGGCCAGCAGGATGGAGGTATGTACCGTCTGGCGCAGGCCCTCCCGGTTGCCCGCGCCGGTATAGCGGGCCGCCAGAATGTTGGCACCCACGGACAGTCCCACGAACAGGTTCACCATCAGGTTGATGAGGGCGGCATTAGAGCCCACGGCGGCCAGAGAGTTGTCTCCGGCGAATTTGCCCACCACCACGATATCCGCCGCGTTGAACAGCAGCTGCAATACGCTGGAGCACATCAGCGGCAGGGCGAAGGTCAATATTTTCGGCAGCAGCTTACCGCTGCACATGTCGATCTCATAGCGGTTGGTACGGGCCATAGGTGGGTTCCTCCTTATATATTTATAGAGTGTTTCGTCCCTGCGGGGACGAGGTACTTTTGGCCGTTGTCCCAAAATGCCTGTTGCGGTTCCCAAAATTTCTGCGCTGCCTCACGGCGGACGCTTGAAATTTTGACCGCAGCCACTCGTTCACCTCGCTGTATCTGCCACAGGCAGCGCTCGGATCGCTCCCCCAAAAAAGAGCAGCTTAAACCTGCGGTTTAAGGATCCGCGCACGCTGTTTTGCATTGCAAATTTGCGGTCTTTTACCACGCGTTTGCGGAAAATATTTGATATCGCTGCGTATGACGCATTGACGTCCTTCTTGCGCCGCTGCCGCTGATAGTATCAACGGTAGAAGCAACAGCGTTGTTCGGCGTAGGCATCAGCGGCAGCGACACTGGTGCTGAGACGATCCTTTTATCGAATCGAAAAAGGAAATCTTCCGTAAACGTGTGGTACGCAGCAGCAAATCTGCACAATACATAGCGCGCACGGAGGTGAAGGAACCGGAGGTTCCTTCCGGTGCTTTTGCCTACTTTTGTCACTGTTGACAAAAGTAGGTCGCGCCGGGGCGCGAAACACCCCTCCCCCGCCTAATCAGTCCAACTATCATATCATCTTTTAACAAAAATGCAACACCCTTTTTGTATTTCTTGACAAAATATCCCATCCTCCCCTATAATAAAAGCACTACTACTGACGCAAGAGGTGCCGCTTATGACATGGACGCTGCTGTGCCAGCTGATCGTGCTGTTTTTCGTGTTCTCCGTGCTGGGCTGGATGATGGAGGTCACGCTGAAATACATCCAGTACCACCGGTTCATCAACCGGGGGTTCCTCATCGGCCCCTACTGCCCCATTTACGGCAGCGGCGTGGTGCTGGTGACGGTGCTGGTGGGCGGCCTGATCGGTATTCGCGGCGGTACGCCGGGTGAGGTGTTTCTGGCGGGCTTCTTTATCTGCGGCGGACTGGAGTATTTCATCAGCTGGTACATGGAGAAGGCGTTCCATGCCCGCTGGTGGGATTACAGCCGCAAGCCCATGAACCTGAATGGCCGCGTATGGATCGGCAACCTGATGCTGTTCGGTCTGGCCAGTGTGGTGATCGTGCTGTGGATCGACCCGCTGTACTTCCGCATCATTGAAAAGCTCCCCCTGTTCTGGCTGCATTTCGCCGCCATCGCCATCGTGGCGCTGCTGGTGTCGGACTGCGTCATCTCCCATGTGCTGATGGGCATTGTCCGCAAGGAGATCGACGCGCAGGAGGGCGACAGCACCGAGGAGATCAGCCGCCGCGTTCACGAGCTGCTGCGTGACCGGAATCTGTTCCTGCGCCGTATCCATCAGGCGTATCCCGAGCTGCAGGCCCATCCCCGTGCCATGGTGGAGCGGCTGAAGCAGGCCCGGCAGGAGTTCAAGGCGTCCAACCGCCGGGTAAAGGAACTGCTGGACGAGCTGACCCGCCGCCGGAAGAACGGCGAGGCGCTGGAGGAGATCACCGCCCGTCTGGATGCCGCTGCCGCCGCCATGAAGGAGCGCCGCGACAAGCTGCGTGAGCTGGAGCATAAGTTCCGCCGGAAGGAAGAAGAATAAAAGAAAGGCGATGCTGACAGCATCGCCTTTCTTTTATTCCCGCCACAGCTCTCCGTCCCGGTCGAAGGAAACCTGTATGGTGTTCTGCGAGGCACTCTCCTTCCCTTCCAGCGCCGCGTGAAGCGCCGTCAGGTCCTTCATGGCCCCGGCCAGCTCCCGGATCTCCCGCACGGCGGTCTCACCGCCGGACATATTGGCGGCGGTCTCCGCGCAGGCACGGCTCAGCTGTGCCGCCGCACGCTTCATATAGCGTTCCCATGCCGATGGCATCGCTCACTCCCCTTTCACCAGATACGGCGCGAAAAACTGCGCCGCGTAGTCGCTCAGGCAGTCCCGGCAGAGGGACTTCCCGTTGATAAAGTAGTACGGCTCGTCGGTATAAATTTCGCCGCCGCACAGGGTACATTCGGCGGCTGCGCCGCCTGCGTAAGGCTCCATGCCGTCACCTCCTTACCGTATGGCGGCGAAAGCGGCCTGCGTTGCCTGATCCCGGGCAACACAAGCGCTCCGGCATATAAAAAAGCCACGGCAGCAGCCGTGGCTTTTCAGTGTCTATGCGTTCTCAGGCGGCAAAGCCGCGGATCTCCATGAGGCCCACGATGATCTGCAGCAGCGCGAAGGCCAGCAGCAGTACGCCCGCCGCCTTGCGGGACTTCTGCTTCTGGGCGATGTAGCCCATACCCAGCAGGCCCATGGCGATGGCCAGCGCGATGGCGGCCAGACCGGGGATGTACAGCACGTTTGCCTTACGCAGCACCCAGAAGATCACCGCTACCACCAGCAGGATCAGTTCGATCAGCGTTCTGCTGTCCAATTTCTTCATATGTTCCATTCCTCCCATGGCTTCATTACTTTATATAGTAACGGATGAAAGGCAAAAACACAAGGCTTTTCCCGTCAGAGGCACAAATTTTTCGCTTTCAGCGCCGCGCACACCGTTTTGGCGTCGGTGATCTCGCCGGACATGCAGTGCTCCACCAGCTCCGCCAGCGGCATCCGCTCCAGCGACAGGAACTCATCGTCGTCGGGATGGGTCTCGCCGTAGTGAAGGCCCCGGGCCAGATAGAGATACAGCACCTCGTCATAGCAGCCCGGCGAGGCGATCAGCTGTCCCATAGGCAGCCAGTGGTCGGCAGTAGCGCCGGTCTCCTCCTTCAGCTCACGCTGGGCGGTAACGAAGGGCTCCTCCCCTTTTTCCCGCTTGCCTGCCGGGATCTCCAGCAGTGTGCGGCCAAAGGCATAGCGATACTGCCGCACCAGCAGCACGGTGCCGTCCTCCTCCAGCGCCAGAATGCCAACGCCGCCGGGGTGCTCCACCACCTCACGCACGGAGGTGTGGCCATTGGGCAGCAGCACCTCGTCCCGCCGCACACGGATGATGCGGCCCTTGTAGATCTCCTGCGAGGTCAGTGTTTTTTCCGTCATATCCATAAGGGGTCTCCTCCCGTCATTTGATGGGGACAGTATAGCAGATATCATGACGGTGCGCAAGCCGTCCTGCCAAAACGTCGACAGGATCCCTGCCTTTCTCCTTGCAATTCCCTGCAAAATATGCTATACTGTCTATCCAGTCCGAGGAAAGGAGGGACTTGCCATGGCGAAAAGCGGCGGCACCAAGACCGCAGCCCAGAACCGTAAAGCGTTTCACGACTATTTCGTGGAGGACCGCTACGAGGCCGGTATCGAGCTGGCCGGCACCGAGGTCAAGTCCATCCGGGGCGGACAGCTGAACCTGAAGGACAGCTACTGCGCCACCACCAAGGAGGGCGAGCTGATGGTGTACAACATGCACATCTCGCCCTACGACAAGGGCAACATCTTCAACCGCGACCCCGACCGGCCCAAGCGCCTTCTAATGCACAAGCGGGAGATCCGCAAACTGCACGAGCTGCAAAAGCTGGACGGCTACGCCCTGATCCCCCTGAGCGTCTATTTCAAGAACGGTCTTGTAAAGGTGGAGCTGGGCGTATGCAAGGGCAAGAAAAACTACGACAAGCGGCAATCTATTGCCGAGCGGGACGCCAAGCGTGAAATGGATCGCGCCCGAAAGGAACGCTATTAAAAAGTATACAAAGGAGGAGCATCCTATGGAAAATAACCCCATTGTCACCATCGAAATGGAGGACGGCGGCGTCATCAAGGCGGAGCTGTACCCCGATATCGCGCCCCAGAGCGTGTACAACTTCATCTCTCTGGCCAACAGCGGCTACTATGACGGCCTGATCTTCCACCGCTGCATCTACGGCTTCATGATTCAGGGCGGCTGCCCCCTAGGCAACGGCATGGGCGGCCCCGGCTACTGCATCAAGGGTGAGTTCAAGTCCAACGGCGTCAACAACGACCTGCGCCACACCCGCGGCGTGCTGAGCATGGCCCGCACCATGATCCCCGACAGCGCCGGCAGCCAGTTCTTCATCATGCACAAGGACGCGCCCCATCTGGACGGTGAATACGCTGCCTTCGGCATGGTCACCGAGGGTCTGGATGTGGTGGACGCCATCGCCTCCGCGCCCCGCAACATGATGACCAACAAGCCCAAGAAGGATCAGCGCATGGTCAAAGTGCGCGTGGACACCAAGGGCGTTGACTATCCCGAGCCGGACAAGCTGCCGGAGCGGTAACGCAAGAACCAACACGGTTTCAATTCCCCAGACCCCTCCCCCGCCCGGCTCCGGGCGGGCTATACGGGGGCGTACTGGTTTCGACGGGGGTGTGGAGACCGGATAAGCGGGCGGTGGCGCCTGACCACCATACAACGGGCAAATTAAAATTAACTGACAACACTAATACTGTTGCCGTCGCTGCTTAACGCAGTGACCGTCTGAACCGGAGCGGCCACCGGCCGGGGAAGGCGTCGTTTAGGTGGCGTCCGTGAGGCGGGTAAGAGTTGCCCCGCCCACGCATCATGACTCTACTGAATCGCCGCGTCTGTTGCGTGCCGCGTCGAGGAGGGAATGTTTCAATCGTAACTGCGCCCGGAGAAAGTCCTGTTAAAGCGCTTTCGGACAGGGGTTCGACTCCCCTCGCCTCCACCAAAAGAGAAAATCCCGCAGACACAACGCTTGCGGGATTTTTTCTTGTATTTATGCGCATTTGCGGCGTTTTTGCTCTGCATCTATCTGCAAATACCCCGACATTTCAAATACTTTCCAGACGGACTTAACCTGCCATTTTGACAACAAAATGACAACGCAGTTCTGTTTACGGATATACCCGCTATTGATATAACACTATCAGGAGACTGTATGGATACTGTTCACTTCACCATTCACCGGAAGGCGGCGTTTATCTGCGCGCTCCTGCCATACCGCATCTACATAAACGGGCAATATGCAGGCAGTCTCCGCAGCAGAAAGACGCTTCACGCAGAAGTCCCCGCCGCAAGGGCTTACTATATCGAGGATGATGTTCTGTCCGAAAGCAACGCTATTGTATATGACGACGGACAGCGGGAGAAGCAGCTCCTATTGAAAACAGTGGGCGGATGGCGCACGGACGCAAGTATCGCGTTCTATACGGACGGAAAGCAGCTGCCGTCCTTCCGCTTTGAACGGTTTTATGACGCGATCTTTCAAGACGGACAAGACGGGCTGGAGCACCTGACGCCGGAGGATCAGACGTTCGCGCTTTGTCTGAAATTCGATTGCATGGTCAGAGACGACCTTGGCGAGGTGTTGGCATCGGGCGACCTGCCGGAGATGGCAAATGCGCTGCAAAGGATCGAAGCGCACCAGTATGCCGGTTTTCTCCGAGGGCTTATCCGCGACGGCTTCTGCGGCATATCGCTTCCGCTGAATGACGATCAGCTGGAGGAAATGTATAAGGAGATCAAAGCAGCGGACAAGGCATTTTTCCGTAATAAAGGTGCGCGGGAGGAATTTCACAATGCGGTCGTCGCCTACATCATGACGAAGCTGACCCGTGCGGCAGAAACGTAAAGAAGCTATTGCCTTACCTAGCGGGTTGGTGGTATACTAAAGCATATCTCATCCGGAGGAGGAGACCCTATGATCTCGACGAAGGGACGTTATTCCATCCGCATCCTGCTGGATCTGGCCCAGCACCATAATGGCCGCTTCATTCCCATGAAGGGCGTGGCCGCACGGCAGGACATTTCCCTGAAATACATCGAGCGCCTGACCCCGGCCCTGAAGGCGGCGGGACTGATTGAAAGCGTACACGGCATCGGCGGCGGCTACCGGCTGACCCGGCTGCCGGAGGATTACACCCTGTGGGAGATTTTGTCGCTCGCAGAGGGCGATCTGGCTCCGGTGGCCTGCCTTCAGGAGCACGCCGAGCCATGTGAGCGGGCGGCGGAATGCCGCACCCTGCCGGTATGGGAGGGCTACTACAAGCTGACGCAGGAGTATTTCTCCAAGATCACGCTGGCCGACCTGCTGGACGCGCCGACAGCGGACAATTATGTGATTTGATAAGCTATAAGAGCAGCGCCGCAGGCTTGACCTGCGGCGCTGCTCTGGTTTATATGAGGAGAGGAAGGAAGATAGCACAGGAAAGTGTATGCTCAGTCAGCAAACAAGGGAGTGGAAAGGTAACGGTCGCCGGTATCCGGCAGAAGGACAACAATGTTCTTTCCGGCGTTTTCCGGACGCTGGGCCAGCTGGATGGCGGCCCACACCGCTGCGCCGGAGGAAATACCCACCAGCACGCCCTCACTCTTACCGATCTCCTTGCCGGTGGCAAAGGCGTCATCGTTCTCCACGGGGATGATCTCATCATAGACCTTGGTGTCCAGCACGTCAGGCACAAAGCCCGCGCCGATGCCCTGGATCTTATGAGCGCCTGCCACGCCGGTGGACAGCACGGCGGAGGACTTGGGCTCCACGGCCACCACCTTGACGACGGGGTTCTGAGCCTTCAGATACTGGCCCACACCGGTGATAGTGCCACCGGTGCCCACGCCTGCCACGAAGATATCCACCTTGCCGTCAGTGTCGGCGTAGATCTCCGGGCCGGTTGTGGCATAGTGGACCTTGGGGTTGGCGGCGTTGACGAACTGGCCGGGTACGAAGCTGTTGGGGATCTCCTTGGCCAGCTCATCGGCCTTGGCGATAGCGCCCTTCATGCCCTTGCTGCCCTCGGTCAGCACCAGCTCCGCGCCGTAGGCCTTCATCAGCTGGCGGCGCTCCACGCTCATGGTCTCAGGCATGACAATGATGATACGGTAGCCGCGGGCGGCGGCCACAGAGGCCAGACCGATGCCAGTGTTGCCGGAGGTAGGCTCGATGATGACGCTGCCCTCCTTCAACAGGCCCTTGGCCTCGGCGTCGTCGATCATGGCCTTGGCGATACGGTCCTTGACACTGCCGGCGGGATTGAAGTATTCCAGCTTCGCCAGAATCTTCGCCTTCAGGTCATGCTTCTTTTCGATATGAGTCAGCTCCAGCAGCGGGGTCTTACCGATCAGCTGGTCAGCGGAAGTATAAATGTTAGACATGATATGTTCTCCTTTTCTATATGCATCAGATGTTGTTTGTTGGTTATGACAGGCACAGACAGGGACAACATCGGTGATCCATAGGAAATGAGAAGGCAATGTGGCGCATGACGCACACCTCACAGTTTTTGTAAAATTACCATCAACCAAGTAGGTTGGTTATGTTATAGCACAGCGGTACGGAAATGTCAATCATAAAATCAAAAAAATACCGGAAAAATATGTCAGCGGAGAATTGGCCCAAATCTGGCGGACACTCCCGCCGGGATGGGGTTGACAAAGGCCGAAGCGCCCCATATAATATGGAATTTGGAACAACACACGCATAGAAAGGAAACACCATGAGAAACATTACCTGCAGCATTGCCGATACCCGCAAGCGCGTATTCGCCGAGGTGGCGAAGATGGCATATGACGAGGATTATTCCCGGATGGAAAAGCTGCCGTATGAGATCATGCCCAGCGAAAAGGCCACCGTGCGCGAGTCCATCTTTCTGGAGCGCGCCATCGTGGGCGAGCGCATCCGCCTTGCCATGGGTCTGCCGCTGCGCTCCGTATCGGAGCACAGCCTGCTGAGCGACGGCGTGGAGGAGAGCGCCATTGCCGAGAAATACTATGATCCTCCCCTCATCAACATTATCAAGTACGCCTGCAACGCCTGCCCGCCCACCCATTACGAGGTGACCAATATGTGTCAGGGCTGTCTGGCGCACCACTGCTTCCACGCCTGCCCCAAGAACGCCATCTCCTTCGTCAAGGGCAAGGCCGTCATCGATCAGGAAAAGTGCATCAAGTGCGGCCGCTGCAAGCAGAGTTGCTCCTATCAGGCCATTATCAAGTTCGAGCGTCCTTGCACCGAGGCCTGCGGCATGAACGCCATCACCAGCGACGAGCTGGGCCGCGCCCAGATCGATCAGGACAAGTGTGTATCCTGCGGCATGTGTCTGGTAAACTGCCCCTTCGGCGCCATCGTGGACAAGGGCCAGCTGTTCCAGCTGATCCACGCCATCAATCAGGGCCAGAAGGTCGTCGCCATCATCGCCCCGGCCTTCTGGGGTCAGTTCGGTGACAAGGTCACCGCCGGTCAGATCAAGGAGGCCATGAAGCAGCTGGGCTTCGCCGCGCTGGAGGAAGTGGCCATCGGCGCAGACCTGTGCGCTATCGAGGAGGCCGAGGAGTTCATGGAGAACGTACCGGAAAAGCAGCCCTTTATGGCGACCTCCTGCTGCCCCGCATGGGCCATGATGGCCAAGAAGGAGTTCCCCGGCATGGCGCCCTATATCTCCATGACCATGACGCCCATGGTGCTGACGGCCCGGCTCATGAAGCGCCGTGACCCCAACTGCCGCGTGGCCTTTATCGGGCCCTGCGCCGCCAAGAAGCTGGAGGCCAGCCGCCGCAGTGTCCGCAGCGAGGTGGACTTCGTGCTGACCTTCGAGGAGCTGCGGGGCATGTTCGAGGCCAAGAATATCGATTTCGACCAGATCCCCGATGTGCCCTCCCACTTTGAGGCCAGCGCCCCCGGCGTAGGCTTTGCCGCCAGCGGCGGCGTGGCCAAGGCGGTGGAGGACGTGATCCACCGTGAGCGCCCGAATATGGAGGTCAAGACCGTGTACGCCGAGGGTCTGCGGGAGTGCCGCCAGATGCTGCGGGTGGCCCGCACCGGCAAGTACGACGGCTATCTGCTGGAGGGCATGGCCTGTCCCGGCGGCTGCATCGCAGGCGCCGGCACCGTCCGGCCGCCGGAGAAATCCAAGGCGTGGCTGGAGAAGTACAAGGCCGCCGCACCGCTGAGCAATCCGCTGGAAACAGCATATATCAAGGACTTGTCCCTGCTGCATGAGGACAGCGAGGAATGGGAGCGGGTCAGCCACCACTGAGCAAACGCACAAAAAGAGAGACGGCTTAGGCCGTCTCTCTTTTTTCTATGATCGTCAGGGGTGCTCTCTGGTCGATGCATACTCGTCCAGAATGAAGTCCGCATATCTGCCGGCCTGCCGCTCTCTGCCGACCGGCGTCAGAGGGATATCGTTGATCCACTGGTAGTAATGGGTCAGCTCGTGGGCCAATGTGAGCAGGATCGACGCAAGCGCGTTGTCCTTTCCTCTGGCGGCGGCCAGCGTCTCATAATCGCCCGACGCGAGCCGGATATACGGCTCGTCCGAATAGGAAAAGGGTTCAAAAAAGCTTCCCACCACATGGTCGCCGTCCTTTGTGCGGATGGTCTCCGTTCCCTTGACGTAGACAACGACTCTTAACGGGAAATGATACTGCGTCCGCAGCCAGACCGCGAACTCTGAACAGGCCCGTTTCACCTCGGGAGGCACATTCCGGTCGTACCGGAAGCGAAGTCCTGTCCGTCTGGGGATGTCCTCTGGCAGATTCTTTTCCCACGCATGGATCGTCCAGATATGCATATCGCTGATACTGCCGGACGCGCTTCCGCGGTCAGATCCGGCGATCCCGCTTCTGGCTGTCGTAATGCTTTTGCAGCAGCGGATAGACGAAGCGGTAGATCAGCTTGTTTTCCAGATTCAGCATGTAGATGGCGAATGTGACCACGAAGCCGATCAGGCCCGCAATCAGCAGCTTCCACAGCACCTTGCCGATGATCTTCAATGCTTTTTTCATGTGCGTTCTCCTCCTTACCATGCCTCGCTGTCGTCAAAGTCCACCAGCGTGGCGTCCAGCGGCGTTTCACCCAGAATGACGGACATGTAGTCGTTGACGCAGCGGCGCATATCCCGGCGGGAGATGGTGCGGCAGTCCTCCAGATCGTGCTCCACAAAGATGAAGTGGAAGCCCAGATCACGGGCCTGCTCCTCCATCATGGCGTGGACGCCGTTCATGCCCTTGCAGGCCACGTTGTCGTTGAACAGCACCATGTCGCAGTGGAAGTTCTTGGCCCAGTCCCATACGGCGTTCACGTTGTCCCAGCCGCCCACGGCGTGGTGGCGCATAACGCCCTTTTCCGAGAACAGGGCCAGATCGTCCATGGCCTGCTCCGGGTCGGTGGTGGAGATCATGTTGTGGCCCATGGTGGAGTCCATGTTCAGCACAATGTTGATGCCCCAGCAGTTCTGGGTCCATGTGGGGAAGTCGGTATAATACACGGCGGAGGGACCCCACAGGAAGGCACGGTGGCGGGTGGTGCCGCCGAAGGGCTCATAGCGCCGCTCATACGCCTGCTGCATGAGCTTCAGCACCTTGCGGTCGTTTCTGGTGAACTGATCCTCCTGACCGTTGACGCTGGCCCAAGAGTACAGGCGGTACAGCGTCTCGGCAATGCCGCACAGGGCGGAGTAGGGAGTCTTAAAGATGTCCCACTTCTCCAGCTCGATGGTATTCTGCTCATTCATATGGGCGGCCCGGTCGAACAGGGCGTCCCAGTCGTACTTGACGCCGTATTCCTTTTCGATGAAGGCGATGGCGTCCTTCAGCACCTGCTTGGAGTAGGGGTGTGCGCCGGGCTCGTTGTGGATCATGGCCATGGTCACCGGGAAGTCGGGCAGGCCGATACGGCGGCGCTGGAACATGGAGGTGGCTTCGCTGGCGTTGCAGGGCATGTTGGTGGACAGCATGGCCTTGCCGAAAATGGGGAAGTCATCGTCGATGGCCACGCCGGTCTCCGCCGAGCAGCGGGAACACACGTCCGCCGCCAGACCAAAGGACTCCGCCACGTCGATATAGTGGGGCTGGAGATGCTGGTCGATGTCGCAGATGATGAACTCCGGCAGGGTCTGCAGCGGAATAGGGATCAGTCCGGGGAAGCCCGCCATGAACAGGGGCGGCAGCACCTCATCCATGGGCACGATCCGGTCGGACAGCGGACCGCCGCCGAAGCGCTTGTCGTTGGACAGCACCAGTGCGATCTTCTTGGTGAGGCTCACCACGATGCAGTGCATATTCATATGGGCGATGCGCAGCTCCTCGCCCCGGAAGCCCTCGAAGAGACGGTCGATAAAGGCGAAGGTACCCAGATAGGAGCCCATCCAGCGGTACTCCCAGAAGCCCTTCAGGCACGGAACAGGCGCGGAAACCACCATCTTGCCCATGGCCAGCAGGTTATTCAGCCACGCGCCGTAGTCCACCAGCGTGTCCTTCACGCCGCGCCATTCGCGGTAACGGGCGATGCCGGTCTTGTCCTGATAGCGGCTGCGGAGGCCGCCGGTGCCGTGGCGCGCCTGCCACTTGGGGTCGAACCGCTCCAGCTTTTTGTCGATGGCCGCGCAGGCGGCGGTCAGCGGATTTTTGATCTTCTTCATTTCGTCTCCCCCTTTCGGGCCGCTTCGATCTTCTTGATCTCCAGACTCTCCACAAAGGCTTGGAACCGGGTGCGCAGCTGGCCCACCGAGCCGAGGGTGTACTCCTTCTCGATGGTGCAGCAGGGGATGCCCCGCTCGGCGCTGAGGATATGACTGGCCAGCACCTTTTCATAGCTCCAGAATTCGCAGAACTTCATGCTTTCGTAGATGATGCCGTCGGCGTGGTATTCCTTCACCAGACGCTCCAGCTCGTCGTGACGCTGGTCGATCTTGCCGCCGTCCATGAACCGGGCGCACTGGTTCCAGTGGAGATAGTGGCGGCAGATGGCGTCATAGGGGGTCTCGCCGTCCCGGATCTCGATCTCCTCACGGCTGGGGAAGCTGCCGAAGCAGTACCGGTCGGCCACCACCATCGCGCCGCACATCTCCAAAAGCTTGGTGAATTCAGGATCGTCGATCTCGCTGCCGGCCAGCACCACGCGGGCGCGGAAGGGGAATTTCGGCTCCGGCTGGCGGGTACGCAGTTCCTCCAGCGTCTCCTTCAGATAGGGCAGGATCAGGTCGTGGGGACAGACCTGACTGACCAGCTGGATCACATGGAACTCATAGCCGGTGATGGGCGGATTGTCCAGCTTACGGAAATCGCCGATCTCGGTAATGGTACGGCACAGGTCGTTGTGCTTTTCCACCGCCGTGCACAGAGCCTTGTCGGAGATATCGATGCCGTAGACCTGATGGAGCTTGTCCAGCACCTTCTCCTTCAGCTGGGCCTTGTAATAGTCAAGGCTGGTCTGATCGCCCTTCATGGGCGGGTCGATGATGGTGACAAAGAAGCGCTCGTTCTCCACCGGCTTCAGCAGGAAGAAATGCTCCTCCATCCGCTCCATGGCGGCGCAGCCCTCCGCTCCGAACAGGGCGCCCAGATAGTTGAAGCCGCCCTCGATGGCCCGCTCCAGAATACAACGGACATAGGGACAGTTGCGGTTGGTCATATAGTAGGACGCCACATCCGCCGTGGCACTGTTGGGGGCCCGCAGCCGGGAGGAAAAACAGCCCGGCAGATTCAGCAGCACCTCCGGAATGTAGTAGCAGTTATAGCCCAGCGCCACCTGTCCCTGACTGGTGGCCTGCTCCACCAGAGCGTTGTGCGCCTGCTGCAAAAGGTCCTCAAAATAGATCAGATGCTTGAGATCTTTCATGACGGCACTCCTTCTCTCTCCACCGCCCCACCGGGCGGCATTTTCTGTGTAAATTTTACCAAAAACGTGCCGGTGCGTCAATGAAAAAAGTGCAATTTGCAGAAAAATCCACGATTTGGCGGAAAACTGTTGAATTTCCCGGTCGGTTTGTTGTCCTGCCACGGGCAACAGCCGCCTTTTCCCCGCCCTGTAAGCAGGAGGGCCTTCCGCCCTTCAATACGAACAGGAGGTAATTTGTATGAGCGATATCAAAATCGCCGTCAGCGCGGCGGATGCCGCAGTCACGGAAGCCTCTACGCTGACCTGCGGCATGGTGGGTGCTGCGGTCACCTTCACCTTCTCCGGTGACGCTTGGACGGCGCTGCGGAAGATCGCCGTATTCCGGGCCGGAAGCGTTCAGCGCAGCGTGGAGCAGTCGGACTGGAGCGGCAGCAGCTGCACGATCCCGTGGGAGTGTCTGTGCGACGCCGGAGAGCGGCTGCTGGTCGGCGTGTACGGCATGGGCGAAGCCGGTCAGGTCGTGATCCCCACCATTTACGCGGACTGCGGCTGGATCCAGCCCGGCGCCGACCCCTCAGGCGATCAGGCCATGGAGCCCACAGGGCCGTTTTATACGGTCTTTCTGGAGGACGCGCTGGCCAAAGCCAAGGCATCCGGTCTTTTCGACGGCGCAAAGGGCGATACCGGCGCGCCGGGTAAGGACGGTGAACCCGGCAAGGACGGTGCGCCCGGCAAGGATGGCGAGCCGGGCAAGGACGGCGCACCGGGCAGGGATGGCGCAGGTATGGACATCACCGGCGCTGCCGTGGGGCAGATCGCCAAGGTCGCCGCGGTGGACGCCAGCGGAGTGCCTACCGCATGGGAGGCGGCAGATCTGGCAGAGGGAGACACATGGGAGCTGATCAATTCCTTTACGGTCAGTGAGGAAAACGCATCGCGGATCATCAAGATCGACCGAGATATGGAAGGAAACACGTTCTCCCTGAAAGCCTTTGCGTTCTCAGCAAACACCAACTCCACCAAAACTGACGGCAGCGTTTACGGGTGGTTCTGTGTGAACGGCAGGGGTACCTATAATTCCGGCGCATGCGGTTTCGTTACGAATTTCGTAAGGCATCCCTCAACGGGAACGGCGATCTACAACGACGTGATTTGCCGTGTTCTCCCGTTCGGCCTTGTCTACGATCACACCACGGGACGAAAAGCGCCTGCTGGCGTGCAGAATCGAACCATCGCCGATGTCCACGAGGTGGAGCTTGCGGGATATCAGTACGCGGAAAATCAGCTGTACGGAACATTTCAATTATGGGGGGTACGAAAATGAACATCTGTGAAAACGGCTTTGTGCGGGAGATGACAGCCGAAGAGCAGGCAGCCGCCGCACCCTTTACGCCCGTTTCCTATGACCGGCAGACATCCGCTCTCCACGCCGTGCGGCTCCTGCTGCAGGGCAAAGGCCCCGTGACCGCGGACGAGCACATTCAATGCGGCGCACTGTATGACGAATGGGCGGCGGGCAGCCACGACGCCGGGGACATTTATACCGCGCTGGAGCAGGTGTGGGAGTGTTATCAGGCCTACGACAACGGTGTATATCCCGGCATCGTACCCGGCAGCGCCGCGTGGTACACCTTCAACCGCCCTATGCACGGCACAACGCCGGACACCGCGCGGGCCTTCGTGCAGCCCTCCGGCAGCCACGACGCCTATCACACCGGGGAATACGCCGTCTATCATAACGCCCTGTATGCCTGCCGTCAGGACACCGCGTTCTCGCCGGAGGAATATCCGGACGCATGGGAGGTTCAAATCCCATGACCGAAGCGATCATCGTGGCGGTGCTCAGCCTTGCGGGAACGCTGGCAGGCGCGTATCTCGCCAACCGGAAAAGTGCCGCGCTGCTGGCCTACCGGCTGGAGCAGCTGGAGAAAAAGGTGAACCAGCATAATCGGGTGGTGGAACGCACCTACGCGCTGGAGGAAATGGTGTCGCTGCTGGGCGAGCGGGTCAAGGTGGCCAACCACCGCATTACCGATCTGGAAAAATCGCATAGAATGGGACAGGACTGAAGGTCCGGAAAGGAAGCGACACATGAAAAACTGGAAAACTTGGGTCAAGGCGGCCGGTATCCGTGCCATCAAAACAGTCGCACAGGCGGCCATCGCTACCATCGGCACCAGCGCCGTGCTGGGCGACGTCAACTGGCTGATGGTGACCAGCGCCAGCGTGCTGGCGGGCATCCTGAGCCTGCTGACCAGCGTGGCGGGTCTGCCTGAGCTGGAGAAATGAGCATGCCTAAGATCTATCTGAGCCCCGAGGACAGGGCCAGCAACGCCTATGCGGCGCAGGCCCTCTGGAACGGGAAACCCACCAATGAAAAGGAACAGATGGGCCGCTGCGCCGACTATCTGGAGACCGCGCTGACGCGCTGCGGCTTTCAGGTAATCAATGCCCAGTTCGGCAACATGTATGATCGGGTAAAGGCCAGCAACGCATGGCCCGCCGACCTGCATATCGCGCTGCACACCAACGGCTTCAACGGCAAGGTAGCCGGTACACGGGTACACTGCTACCCCTCGGTGGAAAGCCGCCGTATCGGCAAGCTGATACAGGACCGTATCGCTCCGCTGTCGCCGGGCACGTCGGAGCGTCTGGTGGAAAGTGCGGGCCTGTATGAGCTGCGGGCCCCGCACATGCCCGCCGTGCTGCCGGAGTTCGGCTTCCACGATGAGCCGGGCGAGGCGCAATGGCTGATCGACAACATGGAGCTCATCGCCGAGGAGACTGCCAAGGCGGTATGCGAGTTCTTCTCGATGCCCTACAAAGCCCCTGACGCCCTGTACCGGGTACAGGTGGGCGCGTTCCGCAGCAGGGAGCGGGCCGAGGCATATCTGGAGACCGTCAGGGCCGCAGGCTTTGACGGCGCGTACCTGACAAAGGCATAAGACGGCGAAAGGCGGGAACATCGGAAGATGTTCCCGCCTCAGTCTGTCGAAAAAGTCCAGCAACAGCTGGGCTTTTTCTCACATAGATGGTAT
>USMI01000027.1 GCA_900555735.1 uncultured Eubacteriales bacterium
TTTTCCGCCACCCGCTGCCCGCCGCTGGCCACAGCGCGGCTCATCTGCTCGCCGGAGCGCTGCACGGCATAGCGCATGGCCTGCGCCAGTAGTTCCCTGCGATGGGTCACCTCATAGGCGGTGCGGCCGTCGATGCCCGCCGCCACAAGGCGGCCGAAGGCAGGATCACGCATCTCCTTCTGCCAGTCAAAGTCCTCATAGACCCGGCGGATATCCTCCGCCTCCTGCGCCAGCCGTGCCACGCAGCCGCTTTCGTAGGCATGCTGCTCCTCGGCCTGACGCCGCAGCGTTTCGTTCTCCTGCCGCAGTGTCCGCAGGCGGCCGTCCAGAATTTTCTGCACCCGCGCCTGAAACGGCTGCTTGCACCGCCCTTGGATCAGTGCCTCAAATTCCGCCGCCGCGCCGTCTGTATCCATGGCCTCCGGCGTACCGGCCTGCGTCAATTCCTGCTCGTCATGCATGGCGTTCCCTCCTTGTCCGAAGGTCTCTGACCTCCACATAGTCTCCATAGTGCCGCGCCAGCAGGCAAAGCCCCTGCCGCGCCACCTCCAGCGCGCCGCTGTCCTGCGCTGCCATCAGCGACCAGAAGCCGTCACCCCGGATGTCCAGCACCGGGGCGCTTTGTGTTTTCAGCGTGGCCGCGGCGGCTTCCATCAGCATGCTGACGGCGGCGCATATGATGTCCTGTCCCTTGGCTCCATAGCCGCTGTGGCCATAGGCCCATACGGCCCGGTCGTGTATCGTCGCGCGGATCATCTGGGCCGCACCACCTCTCTGGACTGCCTGCGGCTGCGCTCCATGGCGCTGGCTGCCGCCTGCGCCGCCTTCATGGTGCCGCCGGCGGCTGCTGCGGTGCCGGACTGCTCCGCCGCAAGGCCTTCCGCCAGACGGGTACCCTTTACCTCATCCACGATCTGCGCCAGCTGCAAAAGCTGCTGCCGCAGCGCCGCGATCTCAGAGGCCTGCGTCTTGCCGGAGGAGATCACCCGCGCCAGCTGATCCTTATTTTTGAACTCCATCAGCTCCAGACACCGCAGCGCCTGATCCGCCAGATCATCCCGGAAGAAGCCCATCTGAAACAGCTGCAGGGCCAGCTGATTGTGCTCCGCCGTGCGGTAGGGGCTCTCTTGCTCCGCGCCGATCTCCAGATCGAATTCCGGCACCCGGTAGGATACGTTCACCCCGTCGTCCATCATCTTGGGCAGCAGGCCGCTGCGGTCATAGCTGATGAACTCCTCTGCCCCCATAGCGCCCAGCAGACGGAACTGCCTGGGCAGCTCATAGAACTGGCGGATCAGCTCGATGCACAGCGTCACCACGTCGGCAAAAGCCTCGTAGCCGTCGTCGATCATGTTGCGGCTCAGCTTGCCGCCGCTCTCCTGCAAAGCGGCGATGGCAGTACCTGCCGTCACGCCGGAGGCGGTTCCGCCGTTGGCCACGTCACGGTTGCCCGCCGTCTCCTTCATCTCCGCGATCTTGTTGTTCAGGATCGCCACATACACGCTGTCAAGGCTGCCTGCGTGGATGGGTGCGATGGAGTCGCTGCCCAGATTTCCGTTGGTGTGGACAAAGGGCCGCGTCCAGTCGGCGTATTCGTTTTCATTCACCGCGCCGTCAGAGCGAATGAAGAACCGGGGCGTGGCGTTGGCCAGTGTGTTTTTCAGGATAGCCTGATTCATCAGGTCGATCTGCTTCTGGGGGCTCTTGCACAGATCCACATAGCCGTACCCGCAGGGCGTTCCCTCCTCAGGGAACAGCACGTCGAACACGAAGGGATACTTTCCGTGGTCGTACCAGCCCCGCTGCGCTATGCTTAGGCCGCAGGGCACCTGCTCCATCACCGGCGCGCCGTTTTCATCCACGCCGCGGAAGCGGGTCTCCATAGGCTGCTGGGTGTCGTTCTCCGTGGCATACAGCACCGTTTCCCCTACATACTTGCAGTATTGCAGCACCTTCCGGCCATCCACCTCCGTGTGATAGTACCAGTCCACCACCAGCGACTTGTTGGAGGTATCCACCGTGTCGTCATAGAGATAGCGGCTCAAGGCCATGTCGCCCCGTCCCAGCTTTCCCTCCAGCTGGGGATAGGCCGCCAGCAGCTCCTCGTTGTCTCGCAGCTCGGTGGAGAAAAAGTTGGGGCTTTGTTGAATGTCGGTCACGCCCGGCGCCCAGAACAGGTTCAGCAGATCCATCCGCTTCACGCTGATGTCGCCCAGACCGTTTAGCTTTCCGCCGTCCCAGAATACGCCGTACACGGCGCAGCCGGATTTCAGCTTGTACCACCATGCGGAGGAATAGGTGCGCTTGAACTGATTCTTCTTCAGAATTACCGGCAGAATACGGCTCAGCCGCTGGGCCTCCTGCCGGTCGTCCGGCTCACGGGGCAGCACAGTAGGGGAGGGGTAGCAGTCCATAGCGTCGGCGTGCTTGGACAGGATGCAGTTCACCAGCCATCCGCTGGCGGGCTGCGGGTCGCCGCTGTTGCCGCCCTGTCCCTCCTTCTCCATCTGTTCCCAGTGGCGCAGCTTCCAGAACTGCTCGTTGTCGATGATGCGCTGCTCCAGATGCAGCTTTCCGTGCCGGTACATTTTCAGGATCGCGTTGGCTCTGCGCAGCTCCTTCTGGCCGATCTTCGGCTTTGCCAGAATGTCGGCGGCGTTGGCGGCCGCGTCCCGTTCAATAACGGACTGTGTCATGTCGCTGTGTGTCATAAGTACCTCCCGCATGTCAGTATGGGTGCGGAGCAGCCTCCGCACCCATACCGGAGCGCCGCTGGTTTGTTGCCCCTTTCCGTGCAACAAGACGTAAATTTTTTATGAAGAATCCAAAAACACCGAAAAATGGCCGTTGTCCTTCTCTTTCCCAGCCTTGACGGTTGCCCTGCGCCGATGTATAATAAACTGATTTATTATCTGTATGGAGGACATAGGGTTATGTGGATCGCGGACGGCTGGCAGGATTATGAATTGCTCTCCTGCGGCGGCGGAGAAAAACTGGAGCGTTGGGGACGCCAGATACTGGTGCGGCCTGACCCGCAGGCTATCTGGGAGGCGGACAAGCGCTCGAAGCTGTGGCGGCAGGCCAACGCCCGTTAC
The DNA here is from genome assembly GCA_900555735.1 of uncultured Eubacteriales bacterium. Lineage (GTDB taxonomy): Bacteria > Bacillota > Clostridia > Oscillospirales > Oscillospiraceae > Vescimonas. Next base: position 3,096 of record USMI01000027.1, read on the forward strand.
AGCCGCAGTTCCACCGGCGGCGGCCATTGGGAGAAGAACGACCTGCCCCAGAGCTGGCCTATCCGCTATAAGGAGCTGACCTTTCAGGTAAAGCCCATGAACTTCAAGCATACGGGCCTGTTCCCGGAGCAGGCGGCCAACTGGGATTTCGCCATGGATGCCATTCGCAGCGCGGGGCGGCCCATCCGTGTGCTGAACTTGTTCGCCTATACCGGCGGCGCCACCGTGGCCTGCGCCAAGGCGGGCGCCAGCGTCTGCCATGTGGACGCGGCCAAGGGTATGGTTTCTTGGGCCAAGGAGAACGCCAGACTCTCCGGTCTGGCCGACGCGCCCATCCGCTGGATCGTGGATGACTGCGCCAAGTTTGTGGAGCGTGAGATCCGCCGGGGCAGGACCTACGACGCCATCATCATGGATCCGCCCAGCTATGGCCGCGGCCCCTCCGGCGAGGTGTGGAAGCTGGAGGATAACCTCTATCCCTTCGTGAAGCTGTGCATGCAGGTGCTGTCGGATAAGCCCCTGTTCATCATCATCAACAGCTATACCACCGGCCTTGCGCCCTCGGTGCTGGGCTATATCCTGCACCTGCTGGCCTACCAGCGCTTCGGCGGCAAGGTCATGTGGGACGAGCTGGGCCTGCCCTGTACCGAGTCCGGCATGGCGCTGCCCTGCGGTGCCACAGGCCGCTGGGTCAGCGAATAACGCCATCACTTTCATAAGGAAACGATAGATATTATGTCAACTATGCTGCAAACCGAGCATCTCTCCTTCACCTACCCGGCGGAGGAGGGGGTAAGCGCGCCCACCACGGCGCTGGAGGATGTATCGCTGTCCATTGAAAAGGGCAGCTTTGTGGTGGTGCTGGGCCATAACGGCTCCGGCAAATCCACCTTGGCCAAGCATATGAACGCCGTATTGCTGCCCTCCGGCGGCACGGTGTATGTAGAGGGTATGGACACCAAGGACGAGGCCCTGCTGCTGGAAATTCGCCGCCGCGTGGGCATGGTGTTCCAGAATCCGGATAACCAGATCGTCGCCAACGTGGTGGAGGAGGATGTGGCCTTCGCGCCGGAGAATCTGGGCGTCCCCAGTGAGGAAATTCGCCAGCGGGTGGACGATGCGCTGGCAGCGGTGGGCATGTCGGAATTCACCCGCCACGCGCCACATCTTCTCTCCGGCGGACAGAAGCAGCGGGTAGCCATCGCCGGTGTCATCGCCATGGTCCCGGAGTGCATCGTTCTGGACGAAGCCACCGCCATGCTGGATCCCTCCGGACGGCGCGAGGTGCTCTCCGCCATCCGTACATTGAATCAGGAGCGGGGCATCACCGTGGTGCTCATTACCCACCACATGGATGAAGCCATGGATGCCGACCGCCTTATCGTCATGAACGACGGCAGGCTGGTCATGGACGGCACCCCGGCAGAGGTGTTCACGCAGGTGGATGCCCTCCGCGCCATGGGCCTTGCCGCCCCCGATACGGTGGAGCTGCTGTACGGCCTGCGTCAAAACGGCATGGACGTGCCGCTGACCGCCCTGACGGTGGATGACTGCGCCGCCGCCATCTGCAAAGCATTGCAATAGAGGATTACTCTTGCTGAAAATCGTTAGATTTTCAGCAAAATAAATGAAACGAGGAACCCAACATTGGAACCCATCATTCGTGTCGATCATCTGACACATACTTATAGTGCCGGAACGCCCTTCCAGCGCAGCGCTGTGCAGGACATGTCGCTGGATATCCTGCCGGGTGAATTTCTGGGCATCATCGGCCATACCGGCAGCGGTAAATCCACCCTGATCCAGCATCTCAACGGCCTTTTGAAGCCTACTGAGGGGCATATTTACCTGAATGGGCAGGACATCTGGGCCGACCCCAAGAATATCCGTCAGGTGCGCTTCCGTGTGGGGCTGGTGTTCCAGTATCCGGAGTACCAGCTCTTTGAGGAGACGGTCTATAAGGACGTGGCCTTCGGCCCTAAGAATATGGGCCTTGACGATGCCGAGATTGACCGCCGCGTGCGCCAGTCGGTGCAGGCCGTGGGCCTGAACGCCGACGTGCTGGAGAAATCCCCCTTTGCCCTGTCTGGCGGACAGAAGCGCCGTGTGGCCATCGCCGGCGTTATGGCCATGGAGCCGGAGGTGCTGATCCTTGACGAGCCTACCGCCGGCCTTGATCCCCGCGGCTGCGAGGATATCCTCTCCCTCCTGCGGGATTACCATGCCCGGCGCGGCAGCACCGTGGTGCTGGTCAGCCACAGTATGGAGGAGATCGCCCGCAACGCCCGGCGCATCATCGTGCTGGACAGAGGCGGCGTCTCCATGCAGGGAACCCCGGCAGAGGTGTTTGCCCGCGCCCGTGAGCTGGAATCCATCGGCCTTGACGTGCCGCAGGTCACCAAGATTGCCCATGCCCTTTATGAAAAGGGCGTGGCCATCGACCCGGCGGTTTATACGGTGGAGGCGCTGCGTTCGCAGCTTCTCGCCCTGAAAGGGGGCCGCGACCTATGCTGAAGGATATCACGCTGGGCCAGTATTTTCCCGGCGATACCCTGATCCACCGGCTGGATCCCCGCACCAAGCTTTTGTGCGTGATCCTGTATATCGTGGCGCTGTTCAACGCCAAAAGCGTGCTGACCTACGCCATCGTGGCGGTGGTGCTGATCACCTGCATCCTGATCTCCAAGGTACACTATAAGGCCCTGACCCGCGGATTGAAGCCCGTCTATATCATCGTGGCCTTCACCGCTATCATGAACTTGTTCTTCTCCGGCGGTACGCCGGTGGCGGACGTGTGGCTCCTGCGCCACATCACCTACGAGGGTATCCGCTCCGCCATCGCCATGGTGCTGCGTATCATTATGCTCATCATGGGTACGTTCCTTCTGACCTATACCACCAGCCCCATCAGCCTGACCGACGCGCTGGAGCATCTGCTGTCCCCGCTGAAGAAGCTGAAAATGCCCATTCACGAGCTGGCCATGATGATGTCCATCGCTCTGCGCTTCATTCCCACCCTGATCGAGGAGACGGACAAGATCATGTCCGCTCAGAAGGCCCGCGGCGCGGACTTCGAGTCCGGCAATATCTTCCAGCGGGCCAAGGCGCTGGTGCCCATTCTGGTGCCGTTGTTCATCAGCGCCTTCCGCCGTGCCGACGAGCTGGCCACGGCCATGGAGTGCCGCTGCTACCACGGCGGCGAGGGCCGCACCGCATTGCACGTTCTGCGCTACAAGGCCGCAGACTATCTGGCTCTTATTGGCTTCCTTATTTTTGCCGCAGGCATTATCGTTTTGAAGCATCTAGGGCTGTAATTTCGTAGGGGCGACCCTTGCGGTCGCCCGAAACGACATTCGCGTGGCTATGCGGGCGACCGCAAGGGTCGCCCCTACACTCGATCACCGGATTTCACCGTGAAGCGTTGACCTATCCATGAAGGAGAACCTATGCGCAATATTGCCCTGACATTGATGTATAACGGCAGCGCCTACCACGGCTGGCAGGTGCAGAAGACGGAGGTCTCCGTGGCCCAGACGCTGGAGCGGGGCCTCAGCATGGTCTGCGGCCATCCGGTGAAGCTCACCGGCTGCGGCCGCACGGATGCCGGCGTCCACGCCGAGCACTATGTGGCCAATTTCCGTACCGATTCCCGCATCCCGCTGGATCGCCTGCCCTTTGCCGTCAATACCCATATCCCGGAGGATATCGCCGTCAAGGCCGCCTTCGAGGTGGCGGATGATTTCAACGCCATCGGCTCCTGCGTCAAGAAGGAATACACCTACCGCATCTACAACTCCCGCATCAAGAACCCGTTTTATGTCAATCGCGCCTATTTTTATCCCAAGAAGCTGGACGAAGCGGTGATGGACCGCGCCGCCCGTATGTTTGAGGGTACCCACGATTTTGCCGCCGTCCGCTCTGTGGGGACTAATGTCCGCAGCACGGTGCGCACCATCTACTACTGCCGCGTTACTCGGAACGAGGAACTGCTGGAGCTGAAGGTATGCGCCAACGGATTTCTGTATAATATGGTACGTGCCATTACCGGCACGGTGCTGTACGCCGCCGAGGGCAAGCTGGCCCCGGAGGATATCCCCGTCATTCTGGACAGCGGCAACCGCACGCTGGCGGGGCCTACCGCGCCGCCGGGCGGCCTGTACCTGACCCGTGTCTGGTACGATGACGAACGCTTGGAACGCTGATACCCGCCGCGAAAGGGAGGGAGACCATGAAAAGAGACACCCAAAAAATTTATGATTTCCAGCCCGGCGACGTGCAGGAGGAGCAGCCCCGCCGTGTGCAGAAGCGGAAGAAGCCCCGCAAATGGCTGTGGCTGACGCTGGCAGTCGTGGTGGTGCTGGGCATCGTGGCAGCTGCCCTGTTGTGGGACGCCAACAGCTTCGACGGTTTGCGCCGCAGCATCATCTATGCCCGGGCCGAAAAGGACGAGACCGGCTGCGCCAAGCTCTATTACTATGAAAACGACGCCACCAGTCGCTTCGCCGCGCTGGACGGCAGTTTGGTGACGGTGGCGGCCAACCAGATCCGCGTGCTGGACGAACGCAGTCAGGTGCTGTACCAGACCGGCGTCCGCTTCCTGCATCCCGATTTGGTGTCCGATGGCGGTGTGGCTGTGGCCTATGACATTGGCGGCACCTCCATGTATGTGGTGGACAGCAGGGGCCTGTGCTGGCAGCGGGAAATGGAGGGCGATCTGATCGCCGTCACCGTCAATCCCCACGGCTATGTGACCGCTGCCTACAATAAGAGCGGCGCAAAGGCCGCCGTCACCGTGTGGGACAGCGAGGGCAACGAGAAATTTACCTTTAATTCCGCCCAGCGGTTTGTTATGACGGCCGCGCTGGGGCAGGATGACCGCACGCTGGCCGTGGTCACCATGGGACAGGAGGACGGTAAGTTCCAGAGCTTTCTGGTGCTTTACCGCACCAACAGCGAAAAGGAGCTGGCGGCCACCCCGGTGGACGGCGGCGTGACCTACGCGCTGGAGAATATGCAGAAGGAATTCTGCGCCGTCACAGAGCAGGGACTTTACCTGCTGGATGACAGCGGCACGGTCAAGGCTACCTATTCCTATGGCGGCCAGTTCCTGCGCCGCTGCGTGGTGGGCGACGGCGACTGGGCGGCGCTGCTGCTGAGCCGGTATAAGTCCGGCGGCTACGCCAGTCTCATCACGGTGGACGGCGACGGCAACGAGCTGGGCGGCTGCGACGTGGACGGCGAGGTGCTGGATATTTCGTCGGCGGGCCGCTATGTGGCGGTGCTGTTCAGTGACCGCCTGACCATCTATGACAAGGACCTGACGGAGGTGGCCACCCTGCCTGACGTCAGCGAGGCGCGTGCCGTCCTCATGCGCAGTGACGGCAGCGCGGTTCTGGCGGGCGCCACCGGCGCCACGCTGTATTTGCCGTAAGGCAAAAGGAGACATGATGACAACTTCTCTTATAATTGATATCGTAATTGCGGCGCTGCTGGTGCTGAGTCTCATCATCGGCGGGAAGCGCGGCTTTATCCGCAGTCTGCTGAGCGTGGTGATCCTTGTGGTGTCGCTGCTGGGCAGCAGCATTGTGGCCAATATGCTGGCCGATCCTGTCACCGAGTGGGTAACGCCCCGTGTGCAGCAGAGCATCCTCGACCGCCTGACGGATGGCCACAGCGAGGAGGCCGTCAATGCCGCTGCCGCGTCCGATAACGCGGCGCTGGCGAAGCTGGTGGATTTTGATGCCATCACCGGCATCGCCAGAAAAGCCATGGACAGCGCCGTGGAGGCGGGCAAGAACCTGCTGGAGGGCGCTGTCACCGGCATGGTGCGCTCTCTGGTGTACGCTGTGCTGTTTCTACTGTCCTTCCTACTGCTGACGCTGCTGCTGCGGCTGGTCACAAGCCCGCTGCATCTGGCGGAGCGTGCCCCGGTGCTGGGTGCGCTGAACCGGCTGGCAGGCGCGGCGCTGGGCCTGTGCATCGGCATACTGGTCATGTTTGCCGCCGCCAGCGTAGTGCAGTGGACGGGACTGGTGGACGCCGCCACGATGAAGGATACTTACCTGCTGAAATACTTTGCCCAGCACAGCCCCATGGACATCATCGCGCTGTTGTAAGATTCGTATGTGCGACCTTGTATTATCGTGCGGGCGAATGCCTGCATCCACCTGCACGATGACGCAGAATTACCCTGAAAACCGCAATCTGCTGGCCGTGAGCGCAAACTCTTATGCCAGTTTCTAATTGGAGGAACCATATGCAGCCTACCCTTTGTTCGAAATGCAAGAAAAACGTGGCGGTGGTGTTCATCTCCCGCCTCAACGAGAAGAACGAGCAGGTCAACGAGGGCCTGTGCCTCAAGTGCGCCGCCCAGCTGGGTCTGCCTCAGGTGGACGAGATGATGAAGCGCATGGGTATTACACCGGAGGATCTGGACAACATCTCCAACGAGATGATGCAGGCCTTCGGCGGCGCTGAGGAACTGCCCGAGGCCGAGGACGGAGACGAGGACGATGAAGAGAGCGGCAAGACCGCCACCTTCCCCTTCCTGAACCGTCTGTTCGGCAATAACGGCAGCAATCCCCCCGCTCAGCCCCAGCAGCCCTCTGGCGAGGGCAGCGCCGCCCCCAATAATGGCGGCCGCAAGACCGAGAAAAAGCGGAAGTTTCTGGATAACTACTGCATCAACCTTTCCCAGCGGGCACGTCAGGGCAAGCTGGACGCGGTCATCGGCCGTGAGCAGGAGATCGAGCGTGTGGTGCAGATTTTGAACCGCCGCCAGAAGAACAATCCCTGCCTCATCGGCGAGCCGGGCGTGGGCAAGACCGCCATTGCCGAGGGACTGGCCCAGCGCATCGCAGCGGGCGAGGTGCCCTTCAAGCTGCGGGATAAGGAGGTTTACCTCCTTGACCTGACGGCCTTGGTGGCGGGCACCCAGTTCCGCGGCCAGTTCGAGAGCCGCATGAAGGGCCTGATCGAGGAAATCCGCAAGGCCGGGAACATCATCCTGGTCATCGACGAGGTCCACAACATCGTGGGCGCGGGCGACGCCGAGGGCAGCATGAACGCCGCCAATATCCTCAAGCCCGCCCTGAGCCGCGGCGAAATTCAGGTGATCGGTGCCACCACCTTCAACGAGTACCGCAAGCACATTGAAAAGGACACCGCGCTGGAGCGCCGCTTCCAGCCGGTGACTGTCAACGAGCCCAATATCGAGGATACCCTGAAAATTCTCCGGGGCATCGCCCATTACTACGAGCAGTTCCACGGCGTGTCCATTCCCGACGGCGTGCTGCGTCAGGCGGTGCAGCTGTCCGAACGGTATATCACTGACCGGTATCTGCCCGACAAGGCCATCGACCTGATCGACGAGGCCTGCTCCGACATGAACCTTCACGACGCGGACATCAACCGCCGCATGGAGCTGGAAAAGCAGCTGGCCACCATCGCCACCGAGCTGGAGACCCTCTCCTCCGAAGCACCGGAGGAGGAGCAGACGCCGGAGCAGATGGATCAGCGCTATGCCCGCATCGCCCAGCTGCGCAGTGAGCAGATCAGATTGCAGCAGGAACTGGAGACCATCAAGGCAAAGGGTACGCCTACTCTGACCATGGACAACATCGCCCGCGTTATCGAGATGTGGACGAAGATCCCCGCCAGCAAGATCAAGGAGGAGGAATTCCAACGGCTGAGCCAGCTGGAGAAGCGCCTGAAAAAGCACATTGTGGGTCAGGACGAGGCCGTGGCCGCCGTGGCCGCCGCCATCCGCCGCAACCGCGTGGGCATCAGCCCCAAGCATAAGCCTGTCAGCTTCATCTTCGTGGGCAGCACCGGCGTGGGCAAGACCGAGCTGGTGAAGCAGCTGGCCGACGACCTGTTCAACGCGCCGGAGAGCCTAATCCGTCTGGACATGTCCGAATTTATGGAGAAGCACTCTGTGTCCCGCATCGTGGGCAGCCCTCCCGGCTACGTGGGCTATGACGAGGCGGGTCAGCTGACGGAGAAAATTCGCCGCAAGCCCTACTCCGTGGTGCTGTTCGACGAGATCGAGAAGGCTCACCCTGACGTGCTGAACGTCCTGCTGCAAATTCTGGATGACGGCCAGATCACCGACGCCCATGGCCGCAAGGTGAATTTCGAGAATACGGTCATCGTCATGACCTCCAACGCCGGCTCTGACAAGGCTGCCGGTTCGGTGGGCTTTGATAAGTCCGCCGGCGATCAGGGCAAGGAGCGGGTCATGAAGGCGCTGCGGGACTTCCTGCGGCCCGAGTTCATCAACCGCGTGGACGAGGTCATCTACTTCCACCAGCTGACCGAGGAGAACTTCCGGGATATCGCCCGCATCATGCTGGACGAACTGAAAACGTCCCTGTCCGACAAGGGCTTCGGCTTTATGTACGACGACGGCGTGGTGGACGTGCTGGTGAAGAAGTCCTATTCCGCCGCCTACGGCGCCCGGAACCTCCGCCGCTGCATCCAGAAGGAGCTGGAGGACCCCATGGCCAATCTCATCATCGATGCCTTTGAGCATCCCATCACCCAGCTGAAGGCCACCGCCGAGGACGGCCAGATCAAGCTGTACAGCCTGTAAGGCTGCCAAGAGAGAGGGAGGGAACCATGAAGCTGTTCCGGAAGAATATCGAGCCCCGCTGCGCCTACTGCGCCCGGGGCAGCCGTATTGACGCGGCGCATGTGGCCTGCGTCAAGCGGGGCGTGGTGGAGGATACGGAGAGCTGTCCTGCCTTCCGCTACGATCCCCTGCGCCGCGTGCCGCCCCGGCCCGCGGAATTGAACACCACCAAGCTGTCGCCGGAGGACTTTCAGGTCTGACGGCCTGCGGGAGAGAAGGAGGGGTCACTATGTCCATTGCTGCCGTTCGCGCTGTGTATTTCAGCGGTACCGGCACCACGGAAAAGGCGGTTCGACGCATTGCCCGCCGTCTGGCGGACAAGCTGGGCGTGGGCTATACCGAGTATAGCTATACCCTGCCGGAGGTGCGGAAACAGGAGTTGACCATCTCGGCAGGCGATCTGGCGGTGGTGGGCTGTCCCACCTACGCGGGCCGCGTGCCCAACCTGCTGATGCCCTACCTGCGGGATATGGTGCGCGGCGCGGGAGCGCTGGCGGTTCCGGTGGTGCTGTTCGGCAACCGGAACTATGACGCCGCCCTGATGGAGCTTAGTAAGCTGCTGACTGCTGACGGCTTTACCTGCGTGGCGGGCGCGGCCTTTGTGGGAGAGCACAGCTTCTCCCGCACGCTGGGCGCGGGCCGCCCTAATGCCGCTGATGAAGCGGAGATGGATGCCTTTGCCGACCGTATCGCCGCCAAGCTGGCGGCAGGGGATGCCACTCCCGTCACCGTAGGCGGCTGCGACCCCATCCGGCCCTACTATACGCCCCGTGACCGCCACGGGAACCCCATCAATATCCTGAAGGTGAAGCCCAAAACGGACATGACCAAGTGCAGCGGCTGCGGCTGGTGCGCCGCCCACTGTCCCATGGGCAGCATCGACCCCAAAGACCCGTCTCAGGTGCCCGGCATCTGCATCAAGTGCTGCGCCTGCGTCAAGGGCTGTCCCACCGGAGCCAAGTATTACGATGACCCCGGCTACCTCTATCACAAGAGCGAGCTGGAGGAGGTCTATGCCCGCCCGGCGGAGAACGCACTGTTTGTGTGACGACATCATCCCCTGACCGGAAGGACCTGAAAACATGGAAAAATTCGTATTTCTCCCGTCCTTTCTGACCCGCCGCACGGAGCGGCTGCTGGAGAAAATGAGCCGTCGGGGCTATCGCCTGTATGAGGTGCGGGAGGGGTTGCCCTTTGGCTATTATCTGACCTTCCATACCTGCAGCATTGTCCCGCGCCGCTACTATGTGTTTTGCGTGGACGACATTGGAAGAGCGGTCCGCATTTCCTTTTGCGAACAGGAGCGGCAGAAGCTGGGCGACCGCTGTGAGCCGCCGGTTTACAGCGACGGCAAAGTGCTGTTTGCCGCCATATGGCCGGATGTGCCGGATCAGGAGATCGATGCCCTGATCCGTGACCGTTTGAAGAATACGATCCGCTATCACGTGGAAATTATGCTGGTTTGGCTGGTGCTGCCAGTGGTGCCTGTCTTGCTGTCGGCATTGTGCGGCGAAAAGATATCACATTTCGATGCAGGCTGCATGCTTGCCGGGCTGCTGGCCGCCGTGGAAGGCACGGTGGTGCTGTACTGCCAGTGGGAGCGCCGCCGGTTACGGCATAATAAAACATAAGGACATACATATATGAAATATCCCTACTTACTATTCGACGCGGATAATACTCTATTCAACTTCGACCGGGCCAATCAAGAGGCGTTCCACGCTGTCTGCCGTCAGTTCAACATCCCTGACAACGACGAGACGTTCCAGCTGTACGAGCGCTGCAACAACGAGATGTGGGCGGCCTTTGACCGGGGCGAGTGTACCAAGGAGTTCCTTGTGGTGCAGCGCTTCCGCAACTTCCTGTCGGCCATAGGGCTTGACCGGGACGCCGAGGGCTGCAACGCCCTGCACCTCGCCACGCTGGGCCAGTGCGCTTTCATGCTGCCCTACGCCGAGGAGGTGTGCCACACCCTCGCCCGCAGCCACAAGCTGTATCTGGTCACCAACGCGGTGGCCTCCGTCCAGCGGGGCCGTCTGGCGAAAAGCCCTATTGTCCCAGATATCACCGCCGCCTTCATCAGCGAGGAGGCGGGCGCCGCCAAGCCGTCCGCGGCATATTTTGACTATGTGTTCGCCCACATCGACGGCATCACAAAGGACAACTGCCTTGTGATCGGCGACAGCATCTCCAGCGATATCTGGGGTGCCAACAACTACGGCCTGCCCTGCTGCTGGTATAATCCCAAGCACGCTCTACGTCCCGCTGATGTGCGCATCGACTACGAGATCGACGACCTGCGGGCGCTGTATGATATTGTATAAAAAAGGATGCAAGCGCTTGCTTGCATCCTTTTTATCATTGCTCGTCGCCAAAGTCGGCTCTGTACGCCGCAGCCAGCTTCTCCGGCCAGTCGCCGATGGGCTTCAGCACGCCGGTAAAGAACCGCAGGGTGGCGGGCTCGTGGACGAACCGCAATCCGCCCACCAGATCACGGTGGTCAAACAGCCACTTGACCCGGTCGATGACGTACTCCGTCTGGGACAGGGTGAATACCCTCCGGGGGAAGGCCAGCCGCAGCAGCTCCATGCTGGCGATACGCTCGGTGCCGTCCGGCTCACGCTCCTCAGACAGGGTGCCGCGCTCCATGCCCCGGATGCCGCCGCAGATGTACAGCGCGCAGGACAGCGCACCGGCAGAGTACTGGCTCTGGGGCACATGGGGCAGGAACCCCTTCACGTCGATGTGAGCGCCCAGACCGCCGCCGGGGGTGATGACCGGCACGCCGTACTCGGCCAGCCGCCTTACGCAGTAGTCGATGAACTGCGGTCCCTGAGAGATCACGTCCATGTCCATGCTCTCCTCAAAGCCCACCGTCATGGCCTCCATCTCCTTCACGGACATGCCGCCGTAGGTGAGGAACCCCTCGAACATGGGGATCAGGTCCTCCATAGAGTGAAACAGCTCCTCGTCCCGCACCAGAATCGCGCCACCGCGGGCGAAGCCAAACTTCCGGGCGGAGAAGTAGATGATGTCGAACAGGTCGGCCACCATGCGGGTGATCTCCCGGATGGACTTGTCCTGCATCCCGGCCTCGCGGGTCTTGATGAAGTACAGGTTATCCTGCAAAAGAGAGGCGTCCAGTACCGTCAGCAGGCTGTGGCGGCGGCAGATGGCTGTGGCGGCCTTCATGTTGGCGTAGGAGATGGGCTGGCCGCCGATCAGGTTGGTGCCGGCCTCCAGACGGACGAAGGGGATGTTCTCCGGAGTCTCCCGCTGGATGCAGGCCGCCAGCGCGTCCAGATCAATGTCGCCCTTGAAGGGCAGGTCGCTGTGGCTCTCCAGACCCTCCTTCTTCACCAGCTCCTCCACGCGGCCGCCCAGACGGGTGATGTGGGCCTTGGCGGTGGTGAAGTGGTAGTTCATGATAACGCAGTTGCCGGGCTTGACGAACCGGGTGGCCAGAATGTTCTCGCAGGCGCGGCCCTGATGGGCGGGCAGGCAGTGCTCGATGCCGAACAGTTCCTGCAACTTGGCCTGCATCTTGTAGAAGGTCTCCGATCCGGCGTAGGCGTCGTCGGCCATCAGCATGGCGGCCTGCTGCCGGTCGGACATGGCGTTGACGCCGGAATCCGTCAGCATATCCAGAAAGATATCCTTGTTGTGCAGCTGGAAGGTGTTGAATCCGGCGTCCTGCATCTTCTGCAGCCGCTGCTCCGTGGGCAGCAGGTGCAGCTGCTGGACGATCTTCACCTTGTGCATCTCCATGGGGATGGGTTCGTGCTTGTAAAACGTAATGGCGGGCATAGTGCGCTCCTCCTTGAAATTCAAAATCAGTTGTGCTGCGCGATAGCCGTCGCAGCCCGGCGTGTTCCAATGTGTTTATTGATGATCCCGCCGCCGCGGGTATCGTTTTGTGTGAATGAATGTCGTCATATTCCTCGCTCCTTCGCGTGATGTGCAATAAAAAAACGCCCTCCATGTCCAAAAGGACACAGAGGACGAGCTTGACCCGTGGTACCACCTCAGTTTACCGCTTGCGCGGCCTCATAGGATACAGCCATTTCTAAAATGGTGATATATCCGCAGCGCGATATCGGGCGCACCCGGCGCCGCCTACCACTCGTTGAGGAGCTTCGGGGCGCGGCTCAGGACGGTAATTGGGACGCTGTATCTCCGCAGCCTTGCACCACCGGCTGCTCTCTGAGGAAGATCGCCACAGCATCTTACTGAATGTCCATCATTGCTGTTGAACTTTATTGCTGATACTTTACTACTTTGTGGGGCGAAAGTAAATAGGGAGAATCCACAAGATGAGACCACACATGTAAAGCTGACTTGTGCAAGTGGCTGGTGAAGGATGAAAATTGGAATAAGGACAAGTTATGATATAACGCTTGCCGGTAAAGATGGAAAAGTTAGGGAGAAAAGCGTTGACAAAGGGGGAGAGGTGTGATAATCTAACCTAGCTGTCCGCGAGACGGACGGTTATCCGGTCGAGATCGAGCCGACGAAAAACATCAAAAAAGATGAAAAAAGTAGTTGACAAGATGGCTGACATGTGATATAATAATGACTGTTCCGCGGTTGTGGAGAAATTCACAAAAGCGAGGGCGTGTACTTTGTAAATTAAACAACGAACGAAACGAAAAGCACCAGACGGGAGCACATCGAAAGATGTGCAACTGAAAACTTGGCGGAACCGGGTTAAGTCAATTACCGGCGAAGCTAAGTATAAAAAGTTTTTGAAGCTATGACAAATAGCTCTGTAAAGATTTGAACGACTAAGGTCGTTTAGATACCATTTATAGAGAGTTTGATCCTGGCTCAGGACGAACGCTGGCGGCGTGCTTAACACATGCAAG
>USMI01000028.1 GCA_900555735.1 uncultured Eubacteriales bacterium
GCATGACCTCCAGCGCGGCGAAGCTGGTCTGACGGCGGGCATTGGCGTCGAAGGGAGAGACGCGCACCAGACGGTGGACGCCGTTCTCACTCTTCAGATAGCCGTAGGCGTTCTCGCCCTCGATGAGGATGGTGGCGGACTTGATGCCCGCTTCTTCACCGGCTTCGTAGTCCATCAGCTGATAGGTGTAGCCGTGGCGCTCGGCCCAGCGGGTGTACATGCGGTAGAGCATCTCCGTCCAGTCCTGCGCCTCGGTGCCGCCGGCGCCGGCGTGGAAGGTGAGAATGGCATTGTTGGCGTCATATTCGCCGCTGAGCAGCGCGGCCAGACGGCGCTCGCTGATCTCCTTCTGGAGCTTTTCGTAGCCGTCGATCACGTCGGGCAGCTGGGAGGCGTCGTCCTCCTCCTGCGCCATCTCGCACAGGGTCAGGGTATCCTCCCATTCGCTGACCAGACGGTCATGCTTCTTGATCTTGTTTTCCAGACGCTTGATCTGCTGGCTCACCTTCTGGCTGCGCTCCAGATCGTTCCAGAAGCCGTCCTGCTCCGTCTCCTTCTGGAGGGCGGACAGCTCCTCGCGGGCCTTGGGGATGCCCAGCGCCTTTTCCAGCTCGCCCAGCGTAGGCTCCAGCGCCAGCAGCTTCTGCTTATAATCATCGTATTCGATAACGGCCATATGTGTCGATCTCCTTATATCGTAGATTTCAGTAACCAAACTATTATATCCGGAAAAGCGTCATCTGTAAAGGGGGTATCAGGGCGTTTCCGGCATTCCCGGGGCGATTTCCACAGAATAATGCTCCTCGGAGGTCCGTTGATGCCGCAGCAGCATGGCGGCATGCTCCTCTGCCTTCAGATTGCGGAATACCCGGTGCATCATCACCATCGTCAGGGCGAAGGACAGTACGTCCGCCACCGACTGGGCCAGCTGCACGCCCAGCTGATCCAGCCACAGGGGCATCAGCAGCACGGCGGGGATGAAGAACAGACCCTGACGGGCGGCGGCCAGAATGGTGGCCGGTACGGTCTTGCCCATGGTCTGGGTCATCATGTTGCTGACCAGCGCGTAGGCCGCCAGCGGGAAGGTGACGCACTGGCACCGCATGGCCACCGTGCCGAAGGCCACCACCTCCGGATCGTCCCGGAAGATGGCCACCAGCTGGGGCGCGAAGATATAGCCCGCAATGCCCGCCGCCACCAGAAACAGCGTGCCCCACTTGACGCAGAAGCGGAAGCCCTCCCGCACCCGGTCATAGAGCTTGGCGCCGTAGTTGAAGCCGCACACCGGCTGGAAGCCCTGTCCGAAGCCGATCAGGGCGGAGTTGGCCATGGTCATGACACGGCTCACCACGCTCATGGCGGCAATGGCCGCGTCGCCGTACAGGCCGGAGGCCGTGTTCAGGCAGATGGTGGAAATGGCCATCAGGCTCTGGCGGCACAGACTGGGAAAGCCGCCCCGGAGGATCTCCTTGAAGATATGGCGGGAGAACTGGATCTTGCCGGGGTGGAGCCGCAGGTTGCCGCCCCGTGTGCAGCCGAACAGCAGCAGGCCGAAGGAGAACAGCTGGCCGATGATGGTGGCCAGCGCCGCGCCCTTGATGCCCATTTGGAAGGTGAAGATCAGCAGCGGGTCAAGCCCCACGTTGATGACCGCGCCCGCCACAATGCCGATCATGCTGTACATGGCGCTGCCCTGAAAGCGCAGCTGGTTGTTCAGCACGAAGGAGGCGGTCATATACGGTGCGCCCAGCAGGATGATCCGAAGATAGTCGCAGGCGTAGGGGAGGATGGTGTCGGTGGAGCCCAGCAGCCGTGCCAGCGGCTGCAAAAAGATCTGGCCCAGGATCAGCACCACCACACCCATGGAAAAGGCCAGCGTCACGGCGGTGATGGCCATGGTCTCGGCGTCCTCCGTCTGGTGGCGGCCCAGCTGGCGGGAGATGTAGTTGCCGCTGCCCTGCCCGAAGAAAAAGCCGGTGGCCTGAATAATGGCCATCAGCGAAAAGACCACGCCCACCGCACCGGTGGCCGCGTTGGAGTGCATCAGCCCCACGAAGAAGGTGTCCGCCAGATTGTATACCGCCGTCACCAGCATGGAGATGATGGTGGGCACCGCCATCTCGCACACCAGTCTGCCCACCGGCTCGGTGGTCAGGTGCAGGTATTTCTCCTCCTGAAGAAGGTTGGCTTCTTTCAGGTGTTTTGTCTCATGAAGATGATGGTTGTGATACATAAAATCCTCTGCTTCTGTGATTTCTTTACTTAAATTTAATGATAACATGGTTTTTTCTGTAAATCAAGACCATTGACCGGCGGCGCGGCCTGCACTATAATAACAGCTAAGAAGGAAAACTCTCGGAAAAAGGAGCTTGAAAGGTATGAACGAGATCTATGTGACCGGCCACCGCAACCCGGATACCGACTCCATCGTCGCCGCCATGTCCTACGCCGCGCTGAAGAATGCGCTGGGCGAAAAGGAATATGTGGCGGTGCATCTGGGCGCCATCAGTGACGAGACCAACCGGATGCTGAAGCGCTTCGGCTTCAAGCCGCCCCGCTTTATCCAGAACGTCCGCACGCAGGTGCGTGATCTGGACTTTGACCGCCCGCCTTGTCTGGATTCCTCCGTCACCATGGACCGGGCGTGGCAGCTGATGCGCAGCCAGAAGATCTCCGCCATCCCCGTTACCAACGAGGACGGCACGCTGTACGGCATGCTGTCCGCCGGTGACATTGCCACCTTCAGCCTGAACACCATCGCCAACCCCGTGGTGGAAGAGGTTCCCATGTTCAACCTCCTCAGCGTTATCGAGGGCCGCATCGTGGGCGAGGGCGGCGATCTGGTGGACACCCTGTCCGGCAGCGTGTCCATCGCCCTGCCCCAGAGCTGCGAGAATCTGCTGTTCGACAGCTCCGACAGCATCGTGCTGTGCGGCAGCCAGCCGGACATGATCCGCCGTGCGCTGGACATGCAGGTGTCCTGCCTGATCCTGTGCCAGACCGACGTGGACCCGGAGTGGATCAAGGATGCCGGCAAGACCTGCATCATCTCCACCCCCTTTGACGCCAGCCGCGTTCACCGTCTGATCTATCAGGCCATTCCCATCTCCCGGCCCTGCGCCACCGGCGACCTGATCTGCTTCCATCTGGACGACTACATTGACGACGTGCGTGAAGTCGTGCTGAAGAGCCGCTACCGCTGCTACCCTGTGCTGGACGAGGAGGAGAAGGTAGTCGGTACCCTGTCCCGTTACCACTTGCTGCGGCCGAGACGCAAGCAGGTGGTGCTGGTGGACCACAACGAGCTGTCCCAGACCGTGCCGGGCATCGAGCAGGCGGAAATTCTGGCCATCGTGGATCACCACCGTCTGGCGGATATCCAGACCCGCCAGCCCATCAACGTCCGTAATGAGCCGGTGGGCAGCACCAACACCATCATCACCTCCATGTATCAGGAGCACGGCGTCATGCCCTCGCCCCATATGGCGGGGCTGATGGCGGCGGCCATCCTGTCGGATACGGTCATGTTCAAGTCCCCCACCTGCACCAAGCGGGATATCGCCATGGCCGAGCGTCTGGCCCGCATGGCCCGCGTATCGCTGGACGATCTGGGCCGTGAACTGTTCGCCGCCGGCGCGGTGGACGGCAAGTCCGCCGAGGAGCTGCTGCGCAGCGACTTCAAGGAGTTCCACATCGCCGAGCAGAATCTGGGCGTGGGTCAGGTGACGTGTATCAACTCCGAGCACCTGATGGAGCGCAAGGACGATCTGCTGAAGGCTATGCGCCAGATGCGGCAGGAGCACGGCTACGACATGGTGATCCTGATGCTGACGGATGTCTTGCAGGAGGGCACACAGCTGCTGTATATCGGCAGCGATGAGGTCATCCGCAATGCCTTTGCCGTGGAGCCCAAGGACAACACGGTATTCCTGTCGGGCGTCATGTCGCGGAAGAAACAGGTCATTCCCATGCTGACCACCCTGTGGGGTTGAGAAGTACATACAAAGAACCGCTGCGGAGCATTTCCGCAGCGGTTCTTTTGCGCCCGCCACAGGGAAATCCCCGTTAAAATACCACAGAACGCCGCCAGAATGTCCCATCTCATTTTGGGAAACCCTGTACAATAGAATGGAACATATCAGACGACAGGGGAGGAGCCTATGCCGATCAATGTCAGAAGTGAGATAGGCGCGCTGGAGCAAGTGCTGCTGCACCGTCCCGGCGCGGAGCTGGAGCAGCTGGTGCCCGGTGAGCTGGAGCGGCTGCTGTTTGACGATATCCCGTATCTGCGGGCCGCCCAGCAGGAGCACGACGCCTTTGCCGCCCTGCTGCGGGAAAACGGCACGCAGGTGGTGTATCTGGAGGAGCTGATGACCCAGACACTGGCGGTGGACCCGCAGGTGCGCCGCCGGTTCGTCCGTCAGTTCATCGACGAGGGCGGCCGTATCGCCCGTCATTATCAGCCGGCGCTGTATGACTACCTGATGGCGCTGGACGACCGGGAGCTGGTGCGCCGCACCATGACCGGCGTCAGCGTGGAGGAGTTTCTGCCGGAGAGCCAGCAGGGCGCGCTGGTGTCCATGACCCGCGGCAGCCACCGCTTTGTGCTGGATCCCATCCCCAATCTGTACTTTACCCGCGATCCCTTCGCCTGCATCGGCCATGGCGTCAGTCTCAACGCCATGTACTCCGCTACCCGCCGCCGCGAGACCATCTATGGTCAGTATATCCTGAAATACCATCCCGATTACGCCGGTCAGGTGCCTTTTTACTACCGGCGGGAGGATCCGTTCAGCATCGAGGGCGGCGATATCCTGAACCTCAGTCCCCGGCTGCTGGCGGTGGGCATGTCCCAGCGCACCACGCCGGAGGCCATCGAGACGCTGGCCCGGAACATCTTCCGGGATGAGGCGGCCCAGATCCGCACGATACTGGCGCTGGATATCCCCGAGGTGCGGGCCTTCATGCATCTGGACACGGTGCTGACGCAGGTGGATCGGGATACCTTTACGGTACACCCGGAGATATTGGGGACGCTGCGGGTCTATCACATCACCTCCGACGGCGGGGACGGTCTGCGGGCAGAGGAGCGCACCGGCACGCTGGAGGATATTCTGGCCCGCGCGCTGGAGCTGCCCCGCGTGAAGCTGATCCGCTGCGGCGGCGGCGACCGGGTGGCCTCCGAGCGGGAGCAGTGGAACGACGGCTCCAACACCCTGTGCATCGCGCCCGGTAAGGTAGTGGTGTACGACCGCAACTATGTAACCAATGCTATTTTGCGGGACAACGGTATCCAAGTGCTGGAGATGCCCAGCTCCGAGCTGTCCCGCGGACGCGGCGGCCCGCGCTGCATGAGCATGCCTTTGCGACGCGCCGCCGTGAACTGAGCATTTGAGAGGAGAAAGGAGAAATTATGGCTTTTACGTTACCGGAATACCATCATCCTGATTTCACCCAGCCCTGCTTTACCGCCGCGCCGGACGCCCGGTGGCAGGCGGCGGAGCGTGACGGCGTGGCCCCGGATGATTTCCACAGCACCTCCATGTATCCGGAGTATTTCAAGCTGGACGGCCAGTGGCGTCTGGCGGAGGAGAGCCGCATGGACGCCTGCGTGGTGCTGCGGCCGGATGGCCGCCTTGACACGGTGGAGGCCCGCAGCCTGAAGGCGGGCGACCGGGTGATCGTGGGCCGCACCGAGCGGGGCGAGGAGGGCATCTACATGCACTGCGACGGCTTCGTGACGGAGGAGAGCGCCAACGATGACCAGTTTGTGTTCCGTCAGGGCCGCAGCCGCGAGACCTCCTACGCCAAGGATTACGACGATCTGGCGGCGCTGCTGCGCCACGAGCGGGAGCATGGCCGCATCATCTGGGTCATGGGGCCCGCCTTCGCCTTTGACGCAGGCGCCCGCGACGCCATGGAGGCCATGATCGCCAACGGCTATTGCCACGGCCTGCTGGCGGGCAATGCCCTGGGCACTCACGATCTGGAGGCGGCCTGCCTCCACACCGCGCTGGGACAGGATATCTACACCCAGCGTAGCCGCCCCAACGGCCACTATCACCATCTGGACGTGCTGAACATGGTGCGCCGCAGCGGCTCCATCCCGCAGTTTATTGCGGATCACCACATCGACAACGGCATCATGTACGGCTGCGTCAGGCACAATGTTCCTTTTGTGTTGACCGGCTCCATCCGGGACGACGGCCCGCTGCCGGAGGTCTATGCTGATGTGTACGAGGGAGCTTCCGCCATGCGCGGACTTGTGCGGGGCGCTACCACAGTCATCTGCCTTGCCACCATGCTGCATACCATTGCCACCGGCAACATGACGCCCTCCTTCCGGGTGATGCCGGACGGCACGGTGCGGCCTGTCTATCTCTACGCCGTGGATGCCGACGAGTTCGTGGTCAATAAGCTGCTGGACCGCGGCAGTCTCAGCGCCACCACCATGGTCACCAACGTGCAGGATTTCATCACCAAGGTCGCCCGCGATCTGGGCGTTTACCCGCAATGACAAAAAGAATTGGAGCGCATTGCGCTCCAATTCTTTTTGTCATATTTATAAAGTGTTCTCCTGCAATGCCACCTCCTGCCGGAAGGCGCTGGGCGACATCCGGCGGAACCGGAGAAAGTTGCGGCTGAAGGTTTTAACGGTGTTGTACCCCACCTCGAAGGCGATATCGGTGACGCTTTTCTCGGTGGTTTTCAGCAGCGTACACGCCCGGTTGATCCGCAGAAAGTTCAGAAAATCGGAGAAATCCTTCTCCACCTGATACAAAAGCAGCCCGTTCAGTTCCTTTACCGACAGCCCGAACCGGGCCGCTGTGTGCTGGGGCGTCAGGTCGCGGGTGTAGTTATGATAGAGGTACGACACCACCTCATAGGCGGTGGGGTCGTCCTGAATACCGCACAGACCTCCCACCCGGCGATAGACCTCCCGGAATTCGCTGGCCTTCATGCCAAGCCGGGCGGAGAACACCTTGCTGATATGGGAGCTGTCCACAAACCCCAGAATCTCCGCCAGCTGCTCCATGGTCAGGTCGGTATACAGCAGAAAGCTGATGGACTTTCCGATACGCATTTCGCCCAGCAGGTCGAAGAAGGACAGCCCTGTGGTCTGGGTGATGTAGGCGCTGATGGCGGACTCGCTGAGGAAGAACTGGCGGCTCAGCTGGGCCAGCGTCAGCTTCTCCCCCAGATGGGTATACATATAGTGGAGGATATCGCTCTTTTCGATAGCCTTCTGTGCCGGTTTGCCCCGGTTCTTGCCCAGCCGCAGAAAGGCGATCACCACCTCCGCCAGCTTGTTGGCAGTATACAGCTCCGCCAGCGCGTCGCCCTCCAGGCGGTCGGTCTCCTGCCGAAGCTGTTCAAACAGCAGGCGCAGCGCCTCCGTCTCCTGCGGCGTACACTGCACCACCGGCGCGGCGGCCATGTCGTCCATAAGGCGCAGCGGCGTGCGGCCCGCCTGCCCCAGCGCCTTTACCGCCATGTTCACGTTGTCGAAGTAATAGGCCAGCAGGTAGTATTGCAGCGGCTCCTCTACCTGCACCACGTCGGAGATCTGCCACGGCAGTACCGATACCAGCGTGCCCGGCTGCACCTCATACTGCCGGTCCTGCAAGACGATGGTGCCGCGCCCGCCGGTAAACAGCCAGAAGCGGGACATCTGGTGGATCAGCGGCGTGGTGGGCGCGTCGATGGTCTCCACGGTGACCTTGCAGATCTGGCTGTAATCCGCCTGCGAGCAGTATAAATGCTGGATTGGTATGGCCTTGCCGCTTCTTTCAACCATAAGCAGCCTCCTTCTGTCCGCGATGCCGGTGATGACACGATCGTACCTGTCAGTATACCACGGCCGCGGCAAAAATTCAACGAGGAGAAACAAGAAGTTTCGCACCGGGAAACAAAGTGGCGGTGGCGAGGCAAAGATAAATGTTTTTCCAGAAAAGATAAATTCTGGAAAGATTTCCGGTGTCAATAAACATATTGTGTAAAAAGCAGAAAACAACCGGAACGCAAACCTTGCATTTTAGGCAAAAAAGCGGAAAGAGGTGATGAAAATCCGTTTTTCTTCTTGAACATCAGAAGAGAATCTGATATAATCAAAAGACAAGTCACATCAAAAGCGGGCTGCGGAGCAGAGGGAGATACCGCAGTCAAAAGGGAGTACTCCCTTTTCGTTCCTTTATGAAAGGAACGAAAAGGACGCTCACCAAAATAAGAACGATAGGAAGATGTAGGAATGAATTCAAAGACATTGCTTTACATTCTCAAGCGCATCGGACTGGCGATCGTGACGGTCTGGGTCGTGGTGACGGTGACGTTCTTCGTCACCCGTATCGTACCCGGCGGCCCGTTCCTGGGCGAAAAAGCGATTTCCGAGGCCGCACAGGCAGCGCTGGAGGCCAAGTACGGTTTGGATAAACCGGTCATGACCCAGTACTTTACTTACCTGAAGGACATTGTGACGAAGCTGGACTTCGGCCCGTCTCTGAAGCAGCGCGGTCGCCAGGTCATCGATATTATCAGCGACGGCATGAAGGTCTCGGCCAAGCTGGGTGTGATCGCAGCTTTCTCCGCGCTGGGCGTCGGCGTGGTGCTGGGCTCCGTCGCGGCGCTGCGGCGCAACAAATTTGTGGATAAGGCCATCATGGTGATCACCACCGCATTCATCTCCATGCCCTCGTTTATCATGGGCTCACTGCTATTGGTGCTGTTCTCGGTGAAGCTGGCGCTGTTCCCGGCCAACGGCGAGGCGGCGGGCGGACTTGTACTGCCCATCATCACGCTGGCCCTGTATCCGCTGGCACATACCACACGACTGACCCGCTCGTCCATGCTGGACGTTCTGGGCCAGGATTACATCCGTACCGCAAAGGCCAAGGGCGTCTCCGGCAGCCACATCATCTTTGGCCACGCCCTGAAAAACGCGCTGATCCCTGTGATCACCTATTTCGGCCCCATGCTGGCCTATATCGTCACCGGCTCTCTGGTGGTGGAGCAGATCTTCGCCGTGCCCGGCATCGGCCGTGCGTTCGTCAACAGCATCACCAACCGCGACTATCCGCTGATCATGGGCACCACCATCGTACTGGCCACGCTGATCGTCGTTATGAACCTGGTCAGCGACATCCTGTATAAGGCTGTCGACCCGCGCATCACGCTGGAATAAGGGAGGGGAGAAGAGATATGTTGAAAAAACCGTTCAGTCTGCATGTGGATCTGGATGCCTTTATGCCGGCCAGCGCCGAGGATAAGGCCTACATGGTGCAGATGCGCCCCTCCTCCACCTTCTTCAAGGATGGCTGCAAGCGCCTGCTGAAGAACAAGGTGGCCACCGTTTCCCTGATCGTGGTGCTGATCATCACCCTTTCCTCGCTGATCCTGCCCGCTGTCTGGCCGTATTCCTACAGCCGCCAGCTGGGCGTTGCCCCCGGCAAGAAGGTGGACGCCTCCTACAACAACCTGCGCCCCTTCGAGTACGGCGCCACCGAGCAGGCGAAGATCGCCGCCGGTGAAAAGGTGTTCCCCCATGTGTTCGGCACCGACTCCGCCGGACGTGACTACTTCATCCGCGTGGTGTACGGCACCCGCATCTCTCTGGCGGTGGGCTTCTTCGCCAGTATCATTGTGCTGATCATCGGCGTGACCATCGGCTCCATCGCCGGTTACTGCGGCGGGAAGGTCGACCTGATCATCATGCGTATCGTGGATATCATCTACTCGTTGCCGGATATGTTGATGGTCATCCTGCTGGCCGCCGTGCTGAAGGTGGCTTTGGGCGACGTGATCGAGGGTACGGCCCTGGCCAAGATCGGCAGCAATATCATCAGTCTGTTCGTGGTGTTCGCCCTGCTGTACTGGGTATCCATGGCCCGCCTGATCCGCGGCCAGATCCTCTCCCTGCGCGAGCAGGAGTATGTGCTGGCGGCCCGCGCCACCGGCGCCAGCGGAAAGTGGATCATCATGAAGCACCTGCTGCCCAACTGCATCAGCGTGGTCATTATCTCCACCGCCCTGCAGATCCCCAGCGCCATCTTTACCGAGAGCTATCTGTCCTTCCTGGGCCTGGGCGTCAACGCCCCCATGCCCTCGCTGGGCTCTCTGGCCTCCGATGCCCTGAACGGCATCAGCACCTATCCCTATCGACTGGTGATCCCCGCCATCGTCATTTCGCTGATCGTTCTGTCGCTGAACCTGTTCGGCGACGGTCTGCGCGACGCGTTCGACCCCAAGCTGAACAGTTAAGGAGGGCAGAGTAGTATGGCATTATTGGAAGTAAGAGACCTGCGTACCTCCTTCTTTACCGACGCAGGCGAGGTCCAGGCCGTCAACGGCGTGTCCTTCAATCTGGAGCGCGGCCGTGTGCTGGGCATTGTGGGTGAGTCCGGCTCCGGCAAGTCCGTCACCGCCTATTCCATCATGCAGATCCTGGCCGGTACCGGCAAGATCGTGGGCGGCTCCATCAAGTTCGACGGCCAGGATCTGGTAGGCACCGGCGAAAAGGTCATGAAGGACATCCGCGGCAATAAGATCAGTATCATTTTCCAGGATCCCATGACCTCCCTGAACCCCACCTATACCATCGGCCGCCAGCTGATGGAGGCCATCCTGCTGCACACCAACCGCAACAAGCAGCAGGCCTATGACCGCGCCGTGGAGATGCTGCGGCTGGTCAACGTCAACGAGCCGGAAAAGCGCATGAAGCAGTACCCCTACGAGTTTTCCGGCGGCATGCGTCAGCGCGTCATGATCGCCATGGCCCTGGCCTGCGAACCGGATATTCTGATCGCAGACGAGCCCACCACCGCCCTGGACGTGACCATTCAGGCCCAGATCCTGGAGCTGATGAAGTCCCTGCAGGAGGAGCTGGGCATGGCCATCATCATGATCACCCATGACCTGGGCGTGGTGGCCCAGCTGTGCGACGAGGTCATCGTCATGTACGCCGGCTCCATCTGCGAGCAGGGCACCGCTGACGAGATCTTCTATAAC
The DNA here is from genome assembly GCA_900555735.1 of uncultured Eubacteriales bacterium. Classification (GTDB taxonomy): domain Bacteria; phylum Bacillota; class Clostridia; order Oscillospirales; family Oscillospiraceae; genus Vescimonas. The sequence goes on from USMI01000028.1 coordinate 11,002, forward strand.
CCCAAGCATGAGTATACCAAGGGCCTGCTGCGTTCCATCCCTACGGCCCACACCGCCGGCACACGGCTCAAGCCCATCACCGGTACCCCCATCGACCTGCTGAACATGCCCGCCGGCTGTCCCTTCGCGCCCCGGTGCGACGCGGCCATGAAGGTGTGTATCCGCCAGCGGCCGGAGCGCATGGTCATCAATGACGTGCATTTCGCCTCCTGCTGGATGAATGTAAAGGAAGGCGTGGATGAGGGCTCCGTCACACTGCTGGCGGAACCGGAGAAAGGCGGTGACGTCCAGTGAGTGAGAACAGAAATCAGCCGTTGATCGAGGTCAAGGACTTAAAGGAGTACTTTGACATCAACATGGGTATGTTCAAGACCAAGCCCCTCAAGGCGGTGGACGGCGTATCCTTCAGCATCAACAAGGGCGAGACCCTGGGCCTGGTAGGCGAGTCCGGCTGCGGTAAAACCACCGTGGGCCGCACGCTGCTGCACCTGTATAAGCCCACCGGCGGCGAGATCTGGTATAACGGCAAAAAGCTGGAGACCCCCGCCGACATCAAGGAATTCCGCAAGAAGGCCACCATGGTCTTCCAGGATCCCTATTCCTCTCTGAACCCCCGCATGACCGTCTCCGACATCATCGGTGAGCCCCTGGATGTCCATAAGCTCTATAAGACCAAGGAGGAGCGCATGGCGCGCATCCTGGAGCTGATGGATCATGTGGGCCTGAACAGTGAGCACGCCTCCCGCTATGCCCACGAGTTCTCCGGCGGCCAGCGCCAGCGTATCGGCATCGCCCGCGCCTTGGCCGTCAATCCCGACTTCATTGTCTGCGACGAGCCGGTGTCCGCGCTGGACGTGTCCATCCAGGCACAGGTCATCAACATGTTCGATGAGCTGCAGGATAAGCTGGGTCTGACGTACCTGTTCATCGCCCATGACCTGCTGGTGGTGCGCCACATCTCTGACCGCATCGCCGTCATGTATCTGGGCAAGATGGTGGAGCTGGCCGACGCCGCTGAGATCTACGAACGTCCCCTGCACCCCTATTCCAAGTCCCTGCTGTCCGCGGTGCCGGTGCCGGATCCCAAGGTGGCCCGCGCCAACCAGCGCATCGTGCTGCACGGCGATATCCCCAGTCCCCTCAACGCGCCCTCCGGCTGCCCCTTCCGTACCCGCTGCGCCTACGCCACCGAGGCGTGCGCCGAATCCATGCCTCCCTTCAACGAGGTATCCAGCGGGCACTTCGTGGCCTGCCACCGGGTCAACGAGATCAACTGACCTCCATTCGGTTCATCATGTGTGCCAACGCGCATGTTGAAAAATAAATTTGTGTGAAAGGAAAGACACCATGAAAAAGTTTTTAGCTCTGATCCTGGCACTGGTCATGGCTCTGTCTCTGGTCGCCTGCGGCGGCGGTACGAGCAATGGCGACACCCAGGGCACCGACGACATGACGGCGGAAGAAAAGGAAGCCGCTCGTGAAGAGATCCGCTACGCCATCGCCCTGATGTTCGATCGCAACTATATTGTTGACGAGATCACCCAGGCCGGCCAGGTCCCCGCCTCCTCCTTCGTGGCAATGGGCATGACCGAGCCCGACGGTACCGACTTCTATAAGAACGCCGGTCACGACAGCAGCTATCCCGGCTACTACAACGTAGCAGAGGATGCTTATGAGAGCAACGTTGCTGAGGCCATCGAGATTCTGAAGAAGTACTACACCTGGGACGAGAACGAGCAGAAGTTCACCAACTTCCCCACTCTGACCTATCTGTACAACACCTCCGAGGCTCATAAGGCCATCGGTGAGTACCTGCAGGCCGCTCTGGCCAGCGTGGGCATCACCCTGAACCTGGAGAACCAGGAGTGGAACACCTTCCTGAACACCCGTAAGGACGGCAACTACTCCATCGCCCGTAACGGCTGGGTGGCCGACTACAACGATCCTATCTGCTTCCTGGATATGTGGGTCACCAACTCCGGCAACAACGACGCACAGTATGGCCGTGACGCTCACGGCGCTCTGAAGATGTACAACCTGGATCTGACCGACCTGGGCTATGATATTAAGGTCGAGAACGGCACCTGGGCTGAGACCTATGACGTGCTGATCTCCACCATCAAGGGCTGCACCGACAACGAGGTCCGCTTCCAGCTGATGCACCGCGCCGAGGATCTGCTGATGTCCACCGGCGGTATCGTTCCCCTGTATTTCTACACCGACCTGTACATGCTGAACAAGGATGTCGAGGGCTTCTTCTCCAATCCTCTGGGCTACAAGTACTTCTATCGCTGCACTGTTGCCGGCAAGACCGACAGCATCTCTGTCTGCCTGGCTTCCGAGCCTGACACCATTGACCCCGCTCTGAACTCCGCCGTCGACGGCGCCACCATGGTCAGCCACCTGTTCGCCGGTCTGGCCAAGTGGGATCAGGATGCCGATGGCAAGCTGGTCATCAAGGCCGACTGCGCTACCGAGCTGCCTGAGGGCGTTGCCAATGAGGACGGCACTGTTACTTACACCTACAAGCTGCGTGACGGCCTGAAGTGGTCCGATGGTCAGGCTCTGACCGCCAAGGACTTCGAGTTCGCTTGGAAGCGCGCTGCTTCTGCTGAGCTGGGCGCCGACTACGGCTACATGTTCGAGCAGGTCAAGGGCTACGGCACCGACAACAAGGACGATCTGGCTGTCAAGGCTCTGGATAACACCACCCTGGAGGTCACCCTGTCCAACTCCGTTGCTTACTGGAACGAGCTGCTGGCCTTCCCCACCTTCTTCCCCGTCCGTGAGGACGTGGTCGCCAACGAAGGCTGGGCCACCGATCCTTCCACCTACGTCTGCAACGGTGCTTACACCATCGCTTCCTGGGATCACAACAGCGTGATCACCACCGTGAAGAACCCCAACTACTATGATGCCGCCAACGTCACCATGGAGCAGGTCAAGTATTATCTGTCCGATAACGCCAACAACGACCTGGCCAACTTCAAGAACGGCGACTGGCAGATGATCGACGACGTTCCCACCAACGAGATCGCCACCCTGAAGGCTGACTATCCCGATGAGTTCTTCGTCGTGGGTCAGATCGGCACCTACTATGTCATTTGGAACATGAACGAGGAGATCCTGCCCTCCTGAGTGCGGCTCCCTGCTTCCGTCAATGACTGAAACGCAATAAGGCAGGCCCTCCGGCACACCGCCGGAGGGCCTGCTTTTCATAATAAAAGAGACCGCCGCAGAGGCGGCAGTTGCTGCAATGTCGCCAGCGGATGCGGTGGAAACTCTGATGGAAGCCCAGAAAACCGCGGAGGAGCTGATTGTTTCTGCTGAAGAATAGGAAAGGCCATCGGCTATTTGCCGATGGCCTTTCCACTTATCAGTCCTTTTCGCAATCGTCTCCCGGCGGGTCGTCTATGAAAAGCTCCGCGCCCTTGCTGTCCAACAGGGTCAGCGCCGTGGACAGCAGCAGCGCCGTGTGGGCTGCCGGATCATCCAGTGGGACAGCGAAGTCCTCCCGCATTTTGTGGATGCGGTACAGCACCGTATTCCGGTGGGTGAACAGCGCCGCGCAGGTATCCTTCAGGGATCGCCCGCAGGACAGGTAATAGTAGAGCGTCTCGCAGTACTGGCTGCCCTTCTCCCTGTCGCAGGCCGCAAGGGCCTTGACCTGGGGCAGGATTAGGCTCCTGTACCGCCGGGCAGCGGTCAGCATCAGCAGTGTGCGCAGCTGCTCCACATGATAGACACTGCCGCCGCGGAAGCCAGCATCTGCGATCACGGCCAGCGCTTCACGGGCGGTGCGGTACAGCGCGGGCAGACCGTAGAGGTCCGTTATCGGCTCGGAAATGACCACCTTCAGGTGGAACTCCTCCACAAGGGCGTCAAATCCGGCGGGGTCATACCCCTCGTGCAGAAACAGGATGACATCGCCCCGGTAGAGAAACGGATGTGAGGCGTAGAACCGGTAGGTCAGCTCGTCCTTCAACTGACTCTTGCCCAGATACAGGGCGTGATACGCCGCCAGATCGATCAAGGCGAAGGCGGCGGGGTGGAAATCCGCCAGATAGGTGCTGGACGCCTGCAGCCGGAAATAGGCCGCCGAGGGCAAGCCGCCGTCCAGCAGGTGCATCAATATCTCCTCCGCCGTGCCGAAGGGCTTGTCCTGCCGACTGGCCTCCACAAACAGCTGCTTGGCCAGCACCGTTTCCACGGTGCGGAACGCCTCCGCCGGAATGTCCTCCAGATGGCCGCCAATGTCCACGCAGACCAGATAGCCCAGCCGCACACCGGCGCTGATCAGGGGCGCAAAGCGGCGGCGACGGGTACTATCCGCCACCTCCACATAGTCCGGCGCTCCGGCGGACAGGGCCGGACTTCTGCTGATGATGGCGCCCGCCTCATAGGTGATGGCGCCCTGCTGTACGGCGCGGTCAAACAGGGGATCGGTAAAGCCCAGCGGCGCGTAATGAGCCGTCACGCGGAACGCATCGTCAATGACCATCAGAGGACAGTCCAGCAGCTCTCCCGCGTCGGCAGTCAGCCGCGCAAGGTCATCCTGGGCAAAGAAATCCGCCAGCAATACCGTTGTATCCTGCATAAAAGCACCTCGTTCTTGATTGTGCGCTCCGCACAACTTATTTGCAAAAGATTATACTTCCGTTCTCTTGCAAAAGCAAGGAAAATGCGTAAAATGGCAGCATAAAGAAAAAACGCAAAGGAGCGTGAGCATATGGAAACCAAAAAGAACATCAATATCTGGAAATCGCTGCAGAAGGTGCCTGCCGGCACCATGTTCGTGCCGCTGATCATTGGTGCGATTATCACAACGATTTGTCAGGGCATTTTCGATTTTGATCTGTGGGGCACGCTGGGTAATCCTATGAAGGATATGTTCTCATCCTCCGGTCAGATGCTGATCATCGGCCTGATGCTGTTCTGCACTGGCACGCAGCTGAAGCTGTCGGATATGGCGGATGCCCTGCATCGGGGCGTGCTGCTGATCCTGGTGCGGTTGGGTGTAGCCTACGGGCTGTGCGCCCTGTTCTATGCCCTGTTCGGCTATGAGGGCTTTCTGGGTATCTCTTTTCTGGCCTTCGTGTGTGCCGTCACCAGCGCCAACGCGGCGCTGTACATGGGCATCATCTCCCCCTTCGGCG
>USMI01000029.1 GCA_900555735.1 uncultured Eubacteriales bacterium
ATCGACGGCACCGGCATGTGCGGCGGCTGCCGCCTGACCGTGGGCGGCGAGACCAGGTTCGCCTGCGTGGACGGCCCCGACTTCGACGGCCATCAGGTGGACTGGGATCTGGCTGTCAAGCGCAATCAGATGTATCACGACTTCGAGGTGCGTAAGCATGAGGAAGTCTGCAATCTGTACAAGCAGGAGGTAAAGTGATCATGGCGAATATGAGCTTGAAGAAGAATGAGATGCCCTCTCAGGACCCCAATGTCCGCAATAAAAACTTCCTCGAGGTAGCGCTGGGCTACACCGAGGAGCAGGCGCTGGACGAAGCCGCCCGCTGCCTCAACTGCAAGAACCATCCCTGCGTGGACGGCTGTCCCGTCAACGTGCGCATCCCCGAGTTCATCCAGAAGATCGTGGAGAAGGACTATGAGGGCGCCTATCAGGTGATCCATCAGACCAGCTCCCTGCCCGCCGTATGTGGCCGCGTCTGCCCGCAGGAGTCCCAGTGCGAGATGCACTGCGTCCGCGGCAAGAAGGGCGACCCCGTTGGTATCGGCCGTCTGGAGCGCTTTGTGGCCGACTGGCACAACGCCCACAGCACCGAAGCGCCCACCAAGCCCGAGTCCAACGGCCACAAGGTGGCCATCGTGGGTTCCGGCCCTGCGGGCCTGACCTGCGCCGGCGATCTGGCCAAGAAGGGCTATGAGGTCACCGTGTTCGAAGCGCTGCATCTGGCCGGCGGCGTGCTGGTGTACGGCATTCCCGAGTTCCGTCTGCCCAAGGCCATCGTCCAGAAGGAAGTGGACGGCCTGAAGGCCATGGGCGTCAAGGTGGAGACCAACACCGTGGTGGGCCGCACCATCACCATCGACGAGCTGATGGAGGAGAACGGCTTTGAGGCCGTGTTCGTCGGCTCCGGCGCGGGTCTGCCCATGTTCATGCACATCCCCGGCGAGAACCTGAAAGGCGTTTATTCCGCTAACGAGTTCCTGACCCGTATCAATCTGATGAAGGCCTACCGCGAGGACAGCGATACCCCCATCATGGATCTGAAGGGCAAGAAGGTCGCCGTTGTCGGCGGCGGCAACGTGGCTATGGACGCCGCCCGCTGCTCCAAGCGTCTGGGCGCTGAGGTCTGGGTGGTCTACCGCCGCGGCATGGAGGAGCTGCCTGCCCGTCACGAGGAAGTGGAGCACGCCATCGAGGAAGGTATCATCTTCAAGACCCTGAATAACCCCATCCAGATCAATGGCGACGAGCAGGATTGCGTCAAGTCCATGACCTGCATCGAAATGGAGCTGGGCGAGCCTGACGCTTCCGGCCGCCGCCGTCCCATGGAGAAGAAGGGCAGCGAGTTCGATCTGCCTGTGGACGCCGTCATCATGTCTCTGGGCACCAGCCCCAACCCGCTGATTAAGAGCACCACCAAGGGTCTCGAGGTCAACAAGAAGGGCGGCATCATCGTCAACGAGGATGGCCTGACCTCCCGCGAGGCTGTCTATGCCGGCGGCGACGCCGTCACCGGCGCGGCCACCGTCATTCTGGCCATGGGTGCCGGTAAGCTGGGCGCCAAGTCCATCGACGAGTATCTGAGCAATAAGTAAGCAAGGTCTACATAAGAAGATGAGCTGCGAAAGCAGCTCATCTTTTTTATGCTTCATTTTCCATATAGATGTCCTCACACTGCTGCTGGGCCTGCGTCAGCCGTGTCTTGATCCTGATGGGGAGAAAGGATTCCCGGAAAGCGGCAGAGTCTGCGTCCAGCATATCCAGCACATCCTCCGTGGCGGCGAAAAGGGTAAGATACATTTTCTTGTAATCGGGCATAAAATGGCCTCCATAAATTTATTTTAGATATATAATGCGCCCATACGAAACACTGTACCACAAAACAAAACTAAAATAAATACATATTATATTTATTTTGGAGTGAATTTATGGCGATCAAGAGTCTTTCCATCCGTATTGATACGGAGATGCTGGATAAATTGCACGTCGTGGCGGATTATGAAGGCCGATCCGCCAACAGCCAGATCAATATTCTGATCCGTGATTGTATTGCGGCTTATGAGAAGGAGCACGGGCAGATCATACTGGGGAAGAAGGAGAAATAAGGCGGCGGGGTGCGTTCACCCCGTCCCTACGAAGTATCATGAGATCACTTGCATAACAAAACCCGCGTTTCTCTCAAAATACCCCTTGCAATTCGGAAAAAGATTTGATATACTACACCATACGAATTAAATCCTGTGTATTTCATGGGGGAGTAGTTGCGCACCTGCGGGTGCGAGTTAAGTCAACATGCATGGCGGAAGCGTCTGGCTTAACCTTAGACAGCGAGACTCATGTACAGCATCATTACTGTACATGTGGCTCGCTTTTTTGTTTTGCCGGGCGGAAATACGCCTATGCTGCGTCAAATCCCTTGAAAATACACAAAGTATTCCCTGCGGGCTTTTCCTTGCCTGCGCGTATTTCCGCTGCCGGCAAAACGGCAGAAGGAGGACGAAAGCAAAACCCGACGCCCTTTATCAGCCAGTCATATCGGGCAATATACCCGTATTCAGGAGGAAGGACAATATGAAGCATTATCTGGAACAAGCGGACGCCGTGCTGCGGGATGTGGACTCCCGCGACAGCGGTCTGACCGCCGCCGAGGCGGAGGAGCGCCTTGTCAAAAACGGCAAGAACAAGCTGGAGGAGGCCAAGAAGGATTCCCTGATTAAGCGGTTTTTCCAGCAGATGGCCGATCCCATGATTATCATTCTGCTGGCCGCCGCCGCCATCAGCGCCGTGCTGGCGGTGGTAGAGAACGAGAGCTTTGCCGACGTGATCATCATCCTGTTCGTGGTCATCGTCAACGCCGTGCTGGGCGTGTATCAGGAGAGCAAGGCGGAGAAGGCCATTGAGGCATTGCAACAGATGGCCGCCGCCACCAGCAAGGTGCTGCGTGACGGCCAGACCGTCACCATCCGCAGCGAGGAGCTGGTGGTGGGCGACGTGGTGCTGCTGGAGGCGGGTGACGCCATCCCGGCGGATGGCCGCGTGCTGGAGAGCGCCAGCATGAAGGTGGAGGAGGCCGCCCTGACCGGCGAGTCCGTCCCCGTTACCAAGTTCATCGACCTGATCCACCTGCGGGACAACGCCAGCGACGTACCGCTGGGCGACCGGAAGAACATGGTCTACATGGGCTCCACCGTGGTGTATGGCCGCGGCCGCATGGTGGTGACCCAGACAGGTATGGATACCGAGATGGGCAAGATCGCCGACGCGCTGGCCAACGCCAAGGAGGGCCAGACTCCCCTGCAGATCAAGCTGACCCAGCTGTCCGGCATCCTCACCAAGCTGGTGCTGGTGATCTGCGTGCTGATCTTCGGTGTGCAGCTGCTGCGTGCCGGTGCGTTCACCCTGGACGTGGTGCTGCACTCCTTCATGATCGCCGTGTCTCTGGCGGTGGCCGCCATCCCGGAAGGCCTTGCCGCCGTGGTCACCGTGGTGCTCAGCATCGGCGTCACCAATATGTCCAAACGCAGCGCCATCATCCGCCGCCTGACCGCCGTGGAGACCCTGGGCTGCGCCCAGATCATCTGCTCTGATAAGACCGGCACCCTGACCCAGAACAAGATGACCGTGGTGGACGATTACGGCACCGACCGCGACCGCACCGCCACCGCCATGGCCCTGTGCTCCGACGCCGCGCTGGCGGAGGACGGCACCGTCAACGGCGAGCCTACCGAAGCGGCGCTGGTGGCGTGGAGCGCCAAGTGCGGCCTGCCCAAGCCCCGTCTGCAGAACGAACTGCCCCGTGTGGGTGAAGCGCCCTTTGACTCCGGCCGCAAGATGATGTCCACCGTTCATAAAACGGAGAGCGGATACCTCCAGTTCACCAAGGGTGGCCCCGACGTGGTGCTGGAGCGCTGCACCAGCTATTGGGACAGCGGTATGGTGCGTCCCATGACGGAGGAAAAACGCGCTGAGATTCTGGCCGCCAACAAGGCCATGGCCGACAAGGCTCTGCGGGTGCTGGCCGCCGCCCAGCGGGTATATGAGACGGAGCCGACCTCCTTCGAGGCCGACGATCTGGAGCATGACCTGTGCTTCCTGGGCCTTGCGGGCATGATCGATCCGGTGCGCCCGGAGGTAAAGGCCGCCATCGAGGAGTGCCGTCAGGCGGGTATCCGGCCCATCATGATTACCGGTGACCATATCGACACCGCCGTGGCCATCGCCAAGGAGCTTGGCATTCTTACCGAGGACAAAAAAGCCATCACCGGCGCACAGCTCAGCGCCATGAGCGACGAGGAGTTCGAGAAAGAATACCCTCACATCGCCGTGTACGCCCGCGTGCAGCCGGAGCATAAGACCCGCATCGTCAACGCATGGCGCAATGCCGGATATGTGACCGCCATGACCGGCGACGGCGTCAACGACGCGCCCTCCATCAAGTCCGCCGATATCGGCGTCGGCATGGGCATCACCGGTACCGACGTCACCAAGAACGTGGCGGATATGGTGCTGGCCGACGATAACTTCGCCACCATCGTGGGCGCGGTGGAGGAGGGCCGCCGCATCTATGACAACATCCGCAAGGCCATCCAGTTCCTGCTGTCCTCCAACATGAGCGAGGTCATCTCCATCTTTGTGGCCACGCTGCTGGGCTTCACTATTCTGGAGCCGGTACACCTGCTGTGGATCAATCTGGTGACCGACTGCTTCCCGGCGCTGGCGCTGGGCATGGAGGAGGCGGAGCCTGCCATCATGCGCCGCCGTCCCCGTGACGCCAAGGCCGGTATCTTCGCCGGCGGCATGGGCGTGGATGTGGCCTATCAGGGCTTGATCATCTCGGCGCTGACCATCGCGGCCTTCTTCATCGGTCACTTCATGGAATCCGGCGTGTGGGAAATTCCGGCGGGCGGCCTCAGCCCTGACGGCACCACCATGGCCTTTGTCACCATGTCCATGGCGGAGATTTTCCACAGTCTCAACATGCGGTCCCAGCGGGGCAGCATCCTGAAGCTCCGAACCCGCAACAAGATGATGACCTTCGCCGCCATCGGCAGCCTGCTGGCTACCACGCTGGTGTGCGAGGTGCCCTTCATCGCCACCGCCTTCGACTTCACCAGTGTGGAGTGGAACGAGTATCTGATCGCGCTGGCGCTGGCCTTCTGCGTCATCCCTATTGTGGAGATCGTGAAGTTCTTCCAGAGGAAAGCGGAGAAATAAGCATAAAAAAGATGACTGGCTCTGCCAGTCATCTTTTTTAATGTCATTCCTTCGGCTCCGTGTTTTCGGTCTTTGCCTTCCGCTTCAGGGAGAACTTCTTCCCACCGCTCTTGCGGCGGACGATGCGCACGACCACCACGATCACCGCCGCGATCACCAGCAGCCATACCCAGCTGTACGCCAGCCACACGGCGAAATCCTCCAGCGCGTTGCCCACGGCCTTCAGGCCGTTGACGAAGGACTGACCCAGCCGCCCGCCGAAGGTGGTGACGGCCTCGTCCTGCCCGGACAGCTTATAGACCTCGCTGAGCTCCACGTCGATGGTGGCGTAGTCCACCAGCGCGTCATAGTGCCGCAGCGTGCCGCTGAGGTTTTCGATCTCCCATTCCGTCTCGGAGATGGCGCTCTCGATGGTGATGATGTCCTCCATGCTGGTGGCCTTGGCCAGCAGCGTCTGCAGCCGCTCCAGCTTGATGCGGGCCGTCTCCAGCCGGGCCTCGGTATCGTAGTAGCTTTCGGACACGTCGTCTGTGTTGGTGTTGGAATAGGTCACATGGCACAGCGCACCGGCCTTCTGGAAGAAGGTGTCAAACTGCTCTGCCGGAACGCGGACGGTGTAGCTGGCGTGACGGTAGCCGCTGTTGCCGTTGGAGGTGCTGCTCTGCTGGAAATAGCCGCCCAGCTCCTCCACCAGCGCGTCGATGCCGCTGCTGGCGGCGTCAAAGTCCAGCGTCTGCATCTCCATATAGCCGGTGTAGATGCGCTTGGCGGGCTTACCGGTCTGGGTCTCGCCGTTTTCTCCCTCCATGGCGCCCGGCTCAGCGGTGTCATATGCCATGTTGTAGTCCTCGTCGGCGCCGTTGGTGTCGGCGCTGGTGTTCCAATAGTCGCCGCTGTCACGGGGTACGGCGGCGTTGTCGCTGCCAGCCGCTTGTGCGCTGCCGCAGCCTGCCAGCAGCAGGGCCAGCACCAGCGTCAGCAAGAGAGATACGATGCGTTTCATGGACAAAAAACCTCCTTCATTTTGGAATATTCCTGTCTATGTGACGCTGGCGGCGTGGAAAAAGTTCCCGATTTCCGCAAAAAAGCAGCCGGCTTTTCCAAGTCGGCTGCTTTTTTGGCAATGAAATCGTCAGATTTCATGCCAGCTTACTTTACATACTCCTTGGGATCGATAAGGCTTCCGTCCTTCTCCACGGCAAAGTGCAGATGCGGCCCCATGCTGGCCTCGGCGGCGGCAGTGCCTACATAGCCCACGATGTCACCAGCGGCCAGCTGCTGGCCCTCGCTGATGGGGGGATTGTCCTGCAGGCTGCTGTATTTGGTGACGTAGCCGCCGCTGTGGGTGATGCATACGGTGGTGCCCATCAGCTCGTCACGGGTGACGGAGGTCACCTCGCCTGCCGCGGCAGTCTTGACCGCGTCGCCCTCGGCGGCCTGAATGTCCAGCCCCTCGTGGGTGCGCCAGTCGGCCATTGTCTCGTCATACAAAAGCTCCGACATGCTGAACACCGTCACCGTGGTGCCGTCCAGCGGCGAGACCACCTGTGGCAGCAGCTGGGCGGCGGTCTCTACGGGTTCTGCATCCTCCTTCGGCTCCTCCTTTTCGGGCAGGGCGGGCTTCACCGGCGTGACCACCGGGGGCTTGGCCTGTGTGACAGGCTGGTTGGCGGAGGCCTGCTGGGCAGGTGCTTCGCGGTTCAGTACCAGATAGCCCGTCACACCGGCGGCCACCACACACAGCGCCAGCGCGATGTAGAGGGCGCGGCGATGCTGTTTCATGAATTCCATAGCTTCTCCTTTCACCGGAGCATCTCCGATGGCCGCCCGTTACGGCCGGCGGCCGGCCGGAATGAAAAAATGACCTCTGCCGCCTATTTTGGACGGACAGAGGTCATTTTATACATTTTTACAAATATTGGTTCAGCTATCAAATTCGCCCTTCAGGTCGCGGCCCATCAGCATGCGGATGGCCTCATGGGGATCGCCGTTTTCGTAGAGAATGTGGTACACTGACTGGCAGATGGGCAGCTCCACGCCGTACTGCTTTCCCAGCTGCACCAGCGCCTTGACGGTGTAGTAGCCCTCGGCCAGCTGGGTATAGGGCTTGCCCTGCACGAAGCACTCGCCGAACTGGCGGTTGTGGCTGTAAGGGGAGAACACCGTGGCCTCGTAGTCGCCCAGATGGCACAGTCCGTAGGCGGACAGCTCGCTGCCACCCATGGCCCGGATGAGACGGGCCACCTCGCGGGTGCCGCGGCTCATCAGCGCGCCCTTCAGCGTTACCAGCCCCGCGCCGTCCAGGAAACCGGCGGCGATGCCCACCACGTTCTTGGCCGCCGCGCCCACCTCGTTGCCCAGCAGGTCGTTGCCATAGTAGAAGCGGATCAGGTCGCTGGAAAATTCCCGCACCAGCCGATGCTTGACGGCGGTGTCCTCGCTGTCGATGACCATGCAGTTGGGTACGCCGCGGTAGAACTCCTGCACATGGCCCGGCCCCAGCCATACGGCGATGGCGTTGGAATCGTCCAGATACTCCCGCGCTACCTGACTCAGCCGCTCGCCGGTGCCGATCTCCAGACCCTTCATGCACAGCGTGACGATCTTGTCCCGCAGCGCCATGGTACGCAGCTCCTCCATCAGACCCCGCAGGCTCTGGGAGCCGATGGAGATGATGATGACCTCCGCGCCCTTTACGCAGGAGAGGTCGGTGGACAGCGCCACGGACTCCGGCAGCGTCAGCAGGTCGTTGGAACGGGTGGCCAGAAACCGCTGCATCCGGGCGGAGCCGGAACGGCCATACAGGGTGACCCGGTGGCCGGTGCGGTCCAAGTACCATGTGATCAGCGAGCCCCAGCGCCCGCAGCCGATGACGGTGATGTTCATGTTGGTGGTTCCTCCTGAGTTGAGGGAATGATGAAATGGTGTTGTGGTATATTGAGGGGCGGATACCCCAAGGGTACTCGTTCCGCTGCGCTCCACCGCGCCCATCGTCCGCCCCTACGGAATTCTATTGATAACTGCTGCGTAGGGGCCGATGCCTACATCGGCCCGCTCGAAGAACGCGGTGTCTACCGTGCGGCGCGATGTGGGCATCGCGCCCTACAAAAGAGCATTGTGAAGGACGCGCGTACCCCAAGGGCACTTGTTCCGCTTTGCTCCACTGCGCGGTCGGCTGCAAACCTTTTTGGCAGAAAAAGACTTTTCGCCAGTTATCTTACGATCAGCGTCCGTCCGTCCATCTCAGGCGGGCAGGCAAGGCCCAGCACATCCAAAATGGTGGGAGCGATGTCCGCCAGACGGCCGGTGCGCAGCTCACTGCCTGCGCCGCACAGGATGAAGGGCACCAGATTGGTGGTGTGGGCGGTCATGGGGCTGCCGTCGGCCTGCTTCATATCCTCGGCGTTGCCGTGGTCGGCGGTTATCATGGCGATACCGCCCATCTTCAAGGTAGCATCCACCACCTTGCCCACGCAGGTATCCACGGTCTCCACCGCCTTGACGGCGGCCTCCAGCACGCCTGTGTGGCCCACCATGTCGCAGTTGGCGAAGTTCAGGATGATAACATCGTAATTGCCGGACTCGATGCGCTCCACGCACTTGTCGCACACCTCGAAGGCGCTCATTTCCGGCTGGAGGTCGTAGGTGGCCACCTTGGGGGAGGGCACCAGCACCCGATCCTCGCCGGGGTACTGCTTTTCCACGCCGCCGTTGAAGAAGAAGGTGACATGGGCGTACTTTTCCGTCTCGGCGATGCGCAGCTGGGTCATGCCCATGCTGCTGAGGTATTCGCCCAGACCGTTCTTCACCGCCACACGGGGCCACGCCACCAGCACATTGGGCATGGAGGCGTCATACTCGGTGTTGCACACATAGGTGGTGGGGAAGAACTCCCGCTGGAAGCCGTCGAAATCGGGGTCCACGATGGCGCGGGTGATCTCACGGGCGCGGTCGGGACGGTAGTTGAAGAAAATGACACTGTCGTTGTCGCCGATGGTGCCGTCCTTGTCGCAGACCACAGGCTCCACGAACTCGTCGGTGACGCCGTTGGCATAGGACTTGGCCACGGCGTCCACGGGGTCGGCATTCTGCACGCCCTCGCCGTAGACCATGGCGTCATAGGCCATCTGCACGCGCTCCCAGCGCTTGTCGCGGTCCATGGCGTAATAGCGGCCCATCACCGTGGCGATCTTGCCCACGCCCAGCTGGGCGCACTTGTCCCGCAGCTCCTCCACGAAGCCCTTGCCGCTGGTGGGCGACACGTCGCGGCCATCCAGAAAGCAGTGGACATAGACCTTGGTGAGGCCCTTATCCTTTGCCAGCTGCAGCAGGGCGAACAGGTGCTGGATATGGGAGTGTACGCCGCCGTCGGACAGCAGACCGTACAGATGCAGGCTGCTGTCGTGCTTCAGGCAGTCGTCCATGGCCTTGTTGTAGGCCTCGTTTTTGAAGAAGCTGCCATCGTCGATGGCGCGGCTGATGCGGGGCAGATCCTGAAATACCACCCGGCCGCCGCCGATATTGGTGTGTCCTACCTCGCTGTTGCCCATCTGACCGGCGGGCAGACCCACGTCCAGTCCGCTGGCGGACAGGGTGGTGTTGGCGTATTCCTTGAACAGCCGGTCAAGCACCGGCGTGTTGGCCAGCGTTACGGCGTTGTCATCGCTGGCGGGAGCCAGTCCGAAGCCGTCCATGATAATCAGCGTAGTCGGCGTCTTGTTCATGACAGAACCTTCCTTTCTCGCGGTATGTCAGTCCTGATTGGCAGCGTTGATGATCTCCACAAACTCGGCGGGCTTCAGGCTGGCGCCGCCGATCAGGCCGCCGTCGATATCGCTCTGGCCCAGCAGCTCCGCCGCGTTGGAGGGCTTCATGGAGCCGCCGTACTGGATGGTGATGGAGCGGGCGATGCGGGCGCCGTACAGGTGGCGCACGGTGGTGCGGATGAAGGTGCAGACCTCGGCGGCCTGCTCGGCGGTGGCGGTCTTGCCGGTGCCGATGGCCCATACCGGCTCATAGGCGATGACGCACTTGCGCAGCTTCTCGGCAGGCACACCGGCCAGCGCGGACTTCACCTGCAGCGCGATCAGCTCCATGGTGATGCCCAGCTCACGCTGCTCCAGCGTTTCGCCCACGCAGATGATGGGGTGCAGGCCTGCGTCCAGCGCGGCCAGCGCCTTCTTGTTGACGGTGAAGTCGGTCTCGCCGAAGTACTGGCGGCGCTCGGAATGGCCGATGATAACGTACTTCACGCCCAGATCCTTCAGCATCTCGGCGGACACCTCGCCGGTGTAGGCACCAGACTTCTCATAGAACACGTTCTCGGCGCCCACGGACACCCGCAGATCCTTGAAGGCGCGGATGGCAGTGGAGATGTTCACGGAGGGGACACACACCACCACGTCGCACCACTTGGCCTTGGGCATGATGGCTTTCAGTTCTTCGGCAAACTTCTTGGTCTCGCTGGCGGTCATGTTCATCTTCCAGTTGCCGGCAATAATGGTCTTGCGATATCTGCGATTCATGTTTTTCTAAGCTCCTCTAATTTATATTCAAATGATCTTAAAAATTGCAGTTTTTACTTATCTAAGAGGCACGCCACACCGGGCAGCTCCAGACCCTCCAGAAATTCCAGAGACGCGCCGCCGCCGGTAGAGATGTGGGTGATCTTGTCGGC
Source organism: uncultured Eubacteriales bacterium (assembly GCA_900555735.1). Taxonomy (GTDB): domain Bacteria; phylum Bacillota; class Clostridia; order Oscillospirales; family Oscillospiraceae; genus Vescimonas. The sequence goes on from USMI01000029.1 coordinate 10,889, forward strand.
GAAGCCCATCTGCTCCACGGCTGCCGCGCTGTCGCCGCCGCCCACGATGGTGACAGCGCCGCTGTCGGCCAGCGCCTGCGCCATGGCACGGGTACCAGCGGCGAAGTTCTCGAACTCAAACACGCCCATGGGGCCGTTCCACACCACGGTACCCGCGCCCTTCACGGCGTCGCAGAAGGTCTTGGTGGTGTTGGGGCCGATGTCCATGCCCTCGTAATCGGCGGGGATATCCATGGTGCTGACCACCATGCGCTTGGCGTCGTTGGAGAAGCTGTCGGCAGCCACGGTGTCGGTGGGCAGCAGCAGCTTTACGCCATTCTTCTTGGCCTTTTCGATCATCTCCAGCGCATAGTCCAGCTTATCGTTCTCGCACAGGCTCTTGCCGATCTCGCCGCCCTGCGCCTTGGCGAAGGTATAGGCCATGCCGCCGCCGATGATGATGGTGTCGGCCTTGTCCAGCAGGTTGCGGATCACGCCCAGCTTGTCGCTGATCTTGGCGCCGCCCAGCACCGCCACGAAGGGACGCTTGGGATCGTCCAGCGCCTTGCCCATGATCTCCAGCTCCTTGGCCACCAGCAGGCCGGACACGGCAGGCAGGAAGGCCGCCACACCGGCGGTGGAGGCGTGGGCGCGGTGTACGGTGCCGAAGGCGTCGGACACATACAGCTCCGCCATGGAGGCCAACTCCTTGGCAAAACTGGGGTCGTTCTTCTCCTCGCGGATGTCGAAGCGCAGGTTCTCCAGCAGCATGATCTCGCCGCCCTTCAGGGCCACGGCCTTGGTCTTGGCGTCCTCGCCCACGATGTCCTTGGCGAAGATGACCTCCTGACCCAGCAGCTCACTGAGGCGCTTTGCCACGGGGGCAAGGCTCAGCTTTTCCTTCCACTCGCCCTTGGGCTTGCCCAGATGGGAGCAGGCGATGACCGCCGCGCCCTTGTCCAGCAGATACCGGATGGTGGGCAGCGCCGCCACGATGCGCTTGTCACTGGTGATCTCGCCGGTGGCTTTGTCCTGCGGTACGTTGAAATCGCAGCGCAGCAGGATCTTCTTGCCTGCCACATCCACGTCCATGATGGTTTTCTTGTTGTAGTTCATATTCGCGTCTCCTTTACAGAGTAGTGTTACATGGTTGCCATTTCTCCCACGCCGGTCAGGCCGGGGAAGCCGTTCTGCCGCAGCGCCTCATAGGTGAGGATGGCCACGGAGTTGCTGAGATTCAGGCTGCGGGCGTCCGACCGCATGGGAAGCCGGATGCAGCGGTCATAGTGGGCCATGCGGAAGTCCTCAGGAAGTCCCGCCGTCTCCTTGCCGAAGAACAGCCAGCAGTCAGGGGAGAACCGGGCCTGCGTATAATCCCGCGGCGCCTTGGTGGTGGCCAGCCACAGGTCGGCCGGCGCTTCGGGGTGCTGCCGGAAAAGATCGTCCAGCCCATCGTAGTCCCGCACCTCTACCAGATGCCAGTAATCCAGACCGGCCCGCTTTACGGCGCGGTCGGAAATATCAAAGCCCAGCGGGCGGACAAGATGCAGGCGGCTGCCGGTAGCGGCGCAGGTGCGGGCGATGTTGCCGCAGTTCTGCGGGATCTCCGGCTCCACCAAAACAATGTTCAGCATAGTGAATTTACACCTCATGTTCAAAAAACATTGCATAGTATAAAACAATTCTTTCCGGAATTCAACATCAAAATTGTTAAAAAGCCTGTTTTTCTCATTAAAATATTCATTTTGAACGTCGATTTTTTGAGAAAACAGAGAATTCGTGCTATTCTGCCATTTTTACCCATAACAGACAAAAAATCTTGGTGGTTTTTCTGCGCAAAAACACTGGATTTTCCCACAGGATATGTTATACTACCAATAAGAAGAAATGTTACCATCTCTTTTCTGGGGGTGTTTTCCAATGGATCACAATATTGCGATCATTGATCTTCGCGCCGGCGGTGCCGGCGCCGATACCGCTATGAAACCGCTGATGCTGCACACAATACTCTTTTGCCCCGTTATCCGGTGGGTGTGTCAGGAGTTATTGCCCTGCGGCGTCGGGCGGTTTTTTGTTGTCTGCGATGAAGAATGGCGGGAGGAGACTGCCGGGGCCTTGCAGGGCATCGGCGGCGTGACCTTCCATGATAGGTTGGAGGAAGCACTTTCCGCTGCCGAGGGCGAGGTGATCGTCGTTCCCGGCGCGGTGGTGCCTGTATGGGGCGAGGGGAACCGCGCCGTCTATGCCGCTGACGCCGCGTTGCTGCGTGCCCGTCTGGCGGAGGGCCTGACGCTGAACGACTGTCCGGCGAATGCCGGAAGCATCTGCCAGCTGTGGCAGAGCCCCAGTGCCGCGCCGTCCTTCCTGCCTGTTGCCGACGCCGCCCGATTGCAGGCGGCCATGCCCGCCGCCCGTGCGCTGCTGATGCGGCGGATGGCCATGAACGGCGTCACCGTCATCGACCCCGAGAATACCTATGTGGATCCCCGCTGCGCTGTTGCGCCGGACGTGATGCTGCTGCCGGGGACGATCCTGCGGGGGCATACCGTTATCGGCAAGGGCTGCGAGATCGGCCCCAATACCATGATCCGTGACTGCGTGGTGGGCGAGGATACCACCGTCAACGCCAGCCAGCTCAACGAGAGCACCATCGGCAGCCATACCACCGTGGGGCCCTTCGCCTATGTGCGGCCCGGCTGCACCGTGGGCGACCACTGCCGCATCGGCGATTTCGTGGAGCTGAAGAACTCCAAGCTGGACGACGGCACCAAGGTCAGCCATCTCACCTATGTGGGCGACAGTGATATCGGCAAGCGGGTCAACTTCGGCTGCGGCACCGTCACCACCAACTATAACGGCCTGAAAAAGTTCCGCTGCACCGTGGGGGACGATGTGTTCCTCGGCTGCAACACCAACCTGATCGCGCCGGTCACCATCGGTGACGGGGCTTATACCGCCGCAGGCTCCACCATCGACAAGGATGTGCCCGCCGGTGCGCTGGCTGTGGCCCGCGCGCGGCAGGAGAACAAGCCCGGCTGGGCCGACCGGTTCTTTAAAAACAAAAAGAAGTAAAAATTTTACATAAAAAATACAAAAGAGGAGGATGTTTCACCATGATTTCTCACGGCAAGGACATCAAGATTTTCACCGGCAACGCAAACCCCGCTCTGGCGCAGGAGATCTGCAAGATCATCGGCACCAAGCTGGGCGAGGCAGAGGTCAAGAGCTTCGCTGACGGCGAGGCCAGCGTCTCCCTGTACGAGACCGTCCGCGGCAGCGACGTGTTCCTCATCAACTCCACCTGCAAGCCTGTCAACGACAGCCTGATGGAGCTGCTCATCATGATCGATGCCTGCAAGCGCGCCAGCGCCGGCCGTGTCACGGCGGTCGTCCCCTATTTCGGCTATGCCCGTCAGGACCGCAAGGCCAAGAGCCGCGACCCCATCTCCGCCAAGCTGGTGGCCAACATGCTGACTGCCGCCGGCGCCGACCGCGTGCTGACCATGGACCTGCATGCCGCTCAGATCCAGGGTTTCTTTGATATCCCCGTGGATAACCTGCTGGGCAACCCCGTGTTTGTGGATTACTATGCCAAGAAGTTCGGCAGCTCCGTGGAGGATATGGTCGTGGTGTCCCCCGATGTGGGCAGCGTGGCCCGCAGCCGCACCTTTGCCCAGAAGCTGCACATGGGTCTGGCCATCGTGGACAAGCGCCGCCAGAAGGCCAACCAGTGCGAGGTCATGAACGTCATCGGCGACGTGGAAGGCAAGGACTGCATCCTCTTCGACGACATGGTGGATACCGCCGGCTCCCTGTGCAACGCGGCCAAGGCTATCGTAGAGGTGGGCGGCGCCCGCAACGTGTACGCCTGCGCCAGCCACGGCCTGCTGGACGGTCCCGCTCTGGAGCGCATCGAGGCCAGCCACATTCAGGAGCTGGCGCTGCTGAACACCCTGCCTGTGTCCTTCGGTGAGGGCTGCTCCAAGATCAAGTACCTGTCCGTGGCTCCCATGTTTGCCGAGGCCATCGAGCGCATCTATCAGGAGATCTCCATCGCCAAGCTGTTCAACTGAGACTTTTCAAATCGAATATAAGGTGTTATAATAGGGGAACTGCGCACGCAGTTCCCCTATTCTTCACGGGGAAGACCACAGAGAGAAGGAGGGACGCTCCTTGTTTTTCAATCGCAATCAGAGCGGCGGCGTCAATTGGATACTGGTGGGGCTGGGCAATCCCGGCAAGCAGTACGAGAGCACCCGCCACAATATGGGCTGGCTGGCACTGGACAGCCTGATGGAGCAGGAAAAATTCACCCTGCCCAAGCTGCGCTTCAAGGCGTGGACGGGTATTTTTGAGAAGGACGGCAATAAAATACTGGTGATGAAGCCCCAGACCTACATGAACCTCTCCGGCGAATCGGTGGGGGAGGCCGCCCGCTTCTATAAGGTCCCGGCGGATCATGTGGTGGTGATCTCCGACGATGTGTCGCTGCCGGTGGGCAAGCTGCGCATCCGCAAGGGCGGCAGCGCAGGCGGCCACAACGGCCTGAAGAACATCATCGCCCATCTGGGTACCGACCAGTTTCCCCGCATCAAGGTTGGGGTAGGCATGCCGGAGCATCCGGATCACGAGATGATCGATTGGGTCATCGGCAAGCCCAAGGGCGAGGAGGCAAAGCTGCTGCGTGAGACGCTGGATCGCGCCGCCAACGCGGCGCTGTGCCTGATGAAGGAAGGCCCCGACAAGGCCATGAACAAGTTCAACGGGTAAACCGAGAAGAGAACGATAATGCCTGTAGGGGCGGACGACTCTGTCCGCCCTGACGGTGACGATACGATTTCTTGCGGGTGGACAGAGTCGTCCGCCCCTACGGAATCATAGACACGGATGTGCCAGCTACTAGAAAGGAGGGGAGATATGAACGGGTTATTGAAAGAATTATTGCAAATGCCGGAGGCCCGCGCGCTGCTGGACAACACGCTGCGGGGCGATAAGCCGCTGGTCACCGGGGTATCTCCCGTCCATCGTGCCATGCTGGCGGCGGCCATGCTTCAGGAGACGGGCCGCCCCATGCTGGCGCTGTGCGGCGATGAAACGGAGGCCGCACGGCTCTGTACCGACCTTCGCGCCCTGACGGGCCGCCAGGTGACGCTGCTGCGGCGTCGGGACTGGCAGCTGCG
>USMI01000030.1 GCA_900555735.1 uncultured Eubacteriales bacterium
GTGCAATCAAAAACGCAATACGCATTATCTCCGTATTAAATGCGTATTACGGAAATAATGCGTATTGCGTGCGTATTAAAGGCGTGTTAGAGATCGAACAAAGTTGGACGCGATGCAGATACCTGCAACAGGTAAAATATGAGAATTTTGGTGACAACTTGACAAAGGCTATCTATAATGATTATGCTTGTTATCATGGGATTTTCGTATAGCCTGTACGGAACATATATTTTGCGAAGCACCATGGTGCTTTATGTTTCGCATATGCGAAACATAAAGCTATATCAAGAGCTAAAAAGTGAATAGGGTTCGCTTATCCGGTGTAGCCGTTTGCTGTAAAGATCTGGTTTTCAGATCAGGCGGCGGTGTGAAAGGAATGGGGTAAAAGCCCCGCGCGACCGGCACTGTGAGCGCAAGGATGCAGTTGAAGCGGCGAGAGCCGCCTGGACCAAAGTCCGCCATTGCAGGGAGTTGTCCCCTGTGAGAAGGTAAACTGCAAACGTAGAGAGTTTTCTCTCTGTGGCGTGAGTCAGGAGAATTACACTGTTCAGAACCTACCAGCGGGCGCTCTCTTCGTGTTTTAGCCAAAGGTAATGGTACGCTGATTTTTCCATTTTATGGGATAATCAGCGTTTTTTGCTTTTGGCGCGTTTGCTGGCTTTTTGGAGCCAGCTTTTTTATTTTTCATCAGGAGGAGTATACCCCAATGCCCAGAAGAGCTGAAAAAAGATTTGACGGAAACACATGGTATGAGCAATATATCGTCGCCCGCACGACTGCGGCGCTGAAGGAGAAAGAGAAGTCTTTTTCTGATCTTCATGCTGGGGATTCGGAGCAGGAGCTAATCCAATATGTACGGCGCTGCGCGGATGAAATGGGGTATACCCCGACCGTAAAGGAGATCATCGGCGGGACCTATATCGCGCAGCGGTTCGGCGGATGGCCTGCGGTATTGAAGAAAGCGGAGCTTGTGGCGGACCATGCGTGTCCCGCCCAGACGAAACGCTATATCTTCATGAAGGAGCGTGAAGTTCAGGCTGAACTGCACCGGCAGGAACGTGAAGCCAAGCTCAAGACAAGGGCAATCAAAAATAAAATGCGCGTTCAGAAGAATACAGAAACCCAAGGATCCCCCGGCCAAGTCGAGCGGAAGTAACTGCCGCTGTCTTTCCATAGAGCGGGAGGGGTTTGCCGGCCCCTCCCGCCGACCTCATAACGGCAAATATTCCAAGGAGAGAAGATCGTGAGATACAAAGAAACGATAAAACGAGGGATATCCCTGCTGCTGATGCTGGTGCTGGCGGTCAGCCTGATCGTCCCGGCGGCCGCGGTGGATGGCGGCCGCGGCGCGGAGATGGTCGCCGCATTTGACAAGACCAGCTACAGTGCCGGAGAGACCGTCACCGTGACCTTTATGGTATACGGCGCGGATTTTGACGCGGCGGGTTTTCATGTGACGTACGACCAGAGCAGCCTGAAATATCAGAGCGTACAGGCCGGCTCTGGTTTCACCATGCCTGTATGCAAGGCACAGGAAAGTGCACTGGAGCTGATGGTGGAAAGCGATCCCGTTCAGCGGCCTGCCAGCAGCGGCACCGTTATTGCAAAGGTAACGTTTAACGCTGTGACTGGCGGGGCGAAAACGCTGACATTTACCAGCGGCAGTGCCGCTTATCTGGAGCGGAAAAACGCCGTGGTCTATAACGGCTATCAGGCGCTGAATGTGACCGCTGGCGTAGCGGTTGACGCAGCAGCGGATGCGGCGCTGCGTCAAGCCAAGGCCGACGCGGTGGCGCAGCTGGAAACCGATATCAACGGCAAGCTGGAGGCCGGTGTGACGGTGGCCCAGCGGGAGCTGCTGCTGCGGTGCCTGCAAAGCGGACGCGCGGCCATCCACAACGCCGCGACTCAGGAAGCAGTAAAGGAGGCTTTGGACAAGGCTTTGGCGCAGGCGGTGGAGATCGCGGCAGAGACCACGCTGGAATTCCCGAAGCTGACGGCGCTGTATGACGCGGAGAATAACGACAGCACTACGATCGGCAATATGTATCCGTCGTTCTCACCGGATGCGACGGCGTATTTTCTCTACAGCAGCCGCCCCATCAACGGTATTCCGCGGAGCTTCAAGGGGGCGACGACATCCGGCGTGACGGTCGTATTCAACGGAGATGAAGTCTCCGTGGCAGTGAACGGTACGTTTGCGTTTGCCGTACCATTTCAGGCAATGGAAAACTGCAATACGCTGGTGCTGACGGACGAAAACACAGGATTAAGCACCACCTACGCTTTCTATAGCTTCGGCTATGGCGTCAGCGGCGGCTTCAGCAACGTCAAGGTATATGACGAGGAAGGCAACGCACCCGGTGATAAAATTCAGGAGGCCAGTCTCGGCGGTTCCATTACGCGGTTCAGCTCCAATATTGACAAGGTACGCATTGGCTTCGACGGCAGCGCGGCGGCCAATGAGGAGCGTTTAGTGGAATTGGTGGACGGAAATGGCCGGGTGCTCCAATCTTTTATCTCCGCCTCTGGAGACAAGCCGGTGAGCCAGACCTTCCTTTCTGATGTGATCCAGCTGAAAGAGGGATTGAACTGCCTGCTGCTGCGGTATCAGGGTGTGGATAACTCCAAATGGGAGGACGGCAAACCGGTGGAAACGCCGGCCTATAAGACAAAGGCACTGATCATCAATTATGTTGACCCCAATAATGATGACCCGGCCCTGATCGATACCGTACCGGAGAAAATGGAGTTGTTTGTCAAGGGCGTACAGGACAGCGCATCGGCAACGGCTTTGCAGGAGCTTACGTTCCAGTGGAAAGAAAAGACTGAGACAACGCCTGCCCGGTATGAGAGCACCGTGGAGCTGTCTCCGGATGATTTTGACCTAAACTACCCCGATCAGATGATGCATCTGCGCATTGCGCTCAAGGAGGGGCAGGAGGTCACTGTTACCGGCGGCAACGATATAGCGCAGCCCCGGACACTGATGAAGGATGGGACTTACCCCATAGCCAACTATTATGAATCCTTCGGCAGTACAAATAAGCCCACCGTGATGAAAAAAGATGCCTTCACTGTGACCATCACTGTCACGGCAAAGGATGGCATTCACAAGGATACTTACTTCATCACGGTGAATAAATCCGGCCGTGCGGCGCTGGTCGTTCCGAAGATATATCAGAGCAGAGAGCTGCTTATCGTGGCTGATCGGCCGATCCGCAATGTGCCGCTGACGTTTGATGCGGTAAGCATTACCGATGCGGAGGGCTTGCCGGTCAATACAGCTCGCGCGTTGGAGGACGGGACACTCAAGATCCAGATCACCGATCCCGCAGTTGTCAGCTGGGATGGTGAAGCGCGAAACAGCGGCAGCATCGCCGTAGACTTGCTGAAGCAGGGAAAAACCGATATCAAGCTGGTCTATGACGATGGTGTGCTTCATCTGGACGGGACAACGGTTCTGTATGTCAATTATAAAATAAATGTACTGGCTGATGCGCGCTCCGACGCGGCTGACCTGTGGACGGACGCGGAAAACGGCAAGCGCAAGTATGAGAACGGCGCGGTAGACGCCCTGAAGGACGCAATTCAGGCGGCCAATACGGTCTACGATAAATATAAGGACAAGGATCGCCGCCTGATGAACCAGACGCAGTTCGATGAGATCAACTGTGCGGTGAACGATCTCCGTGAGGCCATCAAGACATTCCAGTATAAAGAGATAGGCGTGAGGATCGTGGAATTTGATCCGCTGCCTGATAGTGTCCTGTATCAAGTCGTAGCGCATGAAACACCTCGCTCGGAATTGAATTTGCCCGCAGAACTGGGAGCGACAGTTATCGATGAAAACGGAGAGCGCTCACACATCAATATCGAAGGGGTAGTGTGGGTCGAAAAGCCAACGTGGGTCGATGATGATCAACATGTGATTGTTGATGAATACACATTTGTATTTACCGCAGTGTTGCCGGCGGGCCATGTCCCTACAGAAGAAAGTGGAATACCAACAATAAATGTGACCCGGAAAGAACCTCTTCGGAAATTTGATATGACGAAATGGTTCTATCCGAGGGGGTGTACTGGCGACACACTGTATGTACCAGTTGGCACGGAGTTGAGCCAAATTGTTGATGTTATTTGCATGGAAACGCCCGTGGGCAATGCGGGGCTGGGGGACAGTGCAACGGTCAAAGTTCCTACGATCTGGGAGGATATAGACGGCTTTGATGGAAGCAAACCGGGAGGGCCATATCGGTTCAAACCTACTGTGGATGAAAAGACATTGGGTGAAAACGGTATGTTGTTTTATTGGCGTGAAGGTGCTTCGGAGAAAGAGCGAAATAAAATCATGAAGGTCATGGTCGTAACGCCGCCAGCAATTGAGATAACGGGACTATCAAGGGTTTCGGATATCGAAGTTACCCTGATTATGAGAGAAATGGAGAAGGGTAAGGAAGTCGAACGCTTCAACGAGCCCATTAAAATCCTTGAAAGCCAGTTCGCCAATTATCCTATACCAAATTGTTACGATAAGGACTTTGTGCGGCTTGACTGCGAGATTATCCCTCCAACATCGGTACAAACAGATGACGGCAAGTATACATATAATTTGGTGAATGACAAGTCTGAACTTACAAGCGAAACGGGGGAAAATAAGAGTAAGTATAAGATCGTCTACGAGTTGAAATCTACCAGTCTTGAGAATCTTACCATTATACCAGATAGTCTGAAGATGCAGGTGGGCGAGACGAAACAACTGACCATCAAAGAGGCTGATTTGCTGAAGGGTCGGGGAATCACATGGGATCCTGGTGACCCTGACATTGCCGGCGTTGACAATACCGGCTTGGTTACGGCTAAGAAAGCGGGGACTGCAACTATCACAGCCACTGTTGAAATGGATAAAGGCCCCGTTTCCAGCATCTGCACCATAACCGTTACACCGGCTGACCCCGGTGGCGGTGGCAATGGTGGCGGCGGTACGCTGAGCGGACAGGCAGCGTCCGGCGGCGGAGACTACCGCGACCTGCTGACGGATCCCCTGCCCCAGCAGGGCAGCAACGGCACGAACAAGCCCAATGCCAACACCGCGCAGGGCGCCCGGCGGCCGCAGGCCGGTACGTCTCAGACCACCGGTCAGAAGTCCGAGACCACCACGGACGCCGCCGTTCCCGGCGGCGATGACGCTGGCAGCGGCACCACAGGCCGTGTGATCTCGGTGTCAAAGGGGGATAAATCACCCGGCTCTGCCAAGGAACTGGCGGTAATCCTGATCTCGTGCAGTGTGCTGCTGGCGGCAGGCATCTTCCGCGGGAAAAAGAGAGGGGAGGATTGAGCAAAATGAAATATGCAAAGCGACTTGGCGCGATCCTTCTCGCCCTGCTGCTGACAGCAGCTGCTGTATGCGGCACCGTGTCCACCGCCTATGCGGCGGACGAGCCGGACGGCTATGTGGTCATGTCCGTGGAAAAGTTGACGTTGGGGCAGGGGTTCATCATGGAGCCGCAGCGCGTTCCCTATTATAAGGGTGAAAATCTGGCCAAGGTGCTGGATCGCGCACTGACCAGCATCGGCCGGGAGTACGAATACACCCGCAGTCTGGAGGACGGCTTCTATCTGGCTGCGGTGAAGGATCCGAACCGGCCCTCTATCGGCACAACGATACCCTCATACATACTGAATATGTGGGCGGCGGCAAAGGCCGTAAGCCCAAACATAAAGCCCATTGCCCATACCGATACCAGTGACCCTGATTTTTTGGGCGAATTTGACTATTACAGTCAGTCCGGCTGGATGATCTCCGTCAACAACAGCTTTCCGCCGGTAGGTGCGGCAGCGGTCAACGCCGCCAATGGCTTGGTAGTACGCTGGCAGTTTTCCCTGATCGGCCTTGGTGGCGATCTGGGCGGCGGCGGTACTACGGCGGCGGGCAATGTGGAGCACATGAACCGCACCGAGCTTTACACCGTGCTGGCGGCGGTCCGGGCGGACAAGTACCTGATGGAGGACGAAACCGTCAAAGCGGCCTATGACAAGGCGCTGGAGCTGAGCCGTGACATCACCATGAATGCAGAAGATGTGCAGACGTATCTGGACACGATGAAAAAGGCGCTGGGCGACAACCAGATCACCGAGGTAAAGCTGTCGGCCAACGAAAGCGGCGTCCGCTCCTATGCCTATGGCACCACACTGGAGGAGGCATCACAGGGGCTGCCGACCTATCTGCTGGCCACCATTGACGGTGAAAACAAGATCATCACCGACGTGACGTGGGCGCTGGATTCCGAATTCGGTGCGCCCGGTACCTATCAGTTCCGCCCGGTCCTGCCGGAAAAATACAGCCGCTGTACGCTGACGGCGGAGCTGCCCATGATGCGGGTGACGGTTCTACCGCCCACCGGCGACATGAACGGCGACGCGCTGCTGGATGTGCGGGATATTTCCCGCATGGCGGCCAGCGCCGGACGGACGGATCGGGCCATATGCGATCTGGACGACAGCGGCACGGTAGCGTGGAATGACTTCCGCCTGCTGCTGAACACGCTGGGCGACAGCGTTCTGGATACCAACGGCGCGCCGGAAACGGTGCTGGAGGTGGATTTCGATAAGACGAGCTACCAGAAGGGCGACACGGCCATAGCCACGATCCGGACACCACCGGAGGCCTCTTTCGACACGTTCAGTACGGTGCTGACCTATGATGCTGATAAGCTGGCGTTCCAGTCTCTCCGGTTGACGGAGCCGCTGATGGAGACCGCTATGCTGGAGACTGAGGGCGGCCTGCGCTTCGGTGGCGCGGCGCTGGAGGGCGCGGCGCAGAGCGACGTGATCGCCACAGTGACCTTCACCGTTCTGGCAGACGGCCCGGCGGAAGCACAGACCGCACCGGAGCAAACGGCGCTGCTGCTCAGCGGCTACTATGTGAACGCGTCTGCCACGGACCGGATGGCCTTGCTGGCCATGCCGGAGGTCGTCCTGTACGGCGATCTGAACGGTGACGGCGAGATCGACATAACTGATGCCGGACTGCTGATCCAGTACTGCAACGGCATGCGGGAACTGACCGAAGAACAGTTGGCCGCCGCCGACCTGAATGATGACGGTGAGGCTTCACTGGCCGATGCGGCACTGCTGGTTCAATATTGCAATGGATTGATCAACAGCTTTCCTGTTTCAATAAATGATCAAAAATTTGTTTTAGGAGGAGATTAAATGAAGAAAATGTTATCCCTGTTTCTCGCGTTGGTCATGGCGCTGATCTTGTGCGTCACGGCCTTCGCGGGAACCGCTGCCGGGACCTCTGTGATTCGCCTGATGGGCGACGCGGCGGATCAGGTGGTCGACCTGAAAAGCGGTCAGCATCTCAGCGCGGACAGCAGCACGCTGGTGCGGCTGAATGTACTGGATGACCCCGGCGCGGAGGAATATACCGTCACGCTGGACGGCGAGAAGCTGACGCCTGACCACAGTACATCTCAGTATCATTTTTACGCTGTGCCCGCTGCGAAGAGATCCGGCGTTGCCACGCTGAATGTCAGCACTCAGGCAGCAGAGGGCGTCTCCGTGACAGTGAAGGTCGGCAACACGGAAAAGGAAGTGGCTTTGCCCACTGACGGCAGCACCGATGTCTCCGCTACCCCCACCGCTGTCACCGTGGAATTTGAAAATCCCGGCAGCGATGCCATGATGGATCGAATTTATTTCGATATGCCCAAAGGCGTAACGCTGGGAACCGAATTGAGTAAAGGCGTTATTTCCGGTAAGCTGACAAAGCTGAATGCGGGCTATACCAGCGATCAGCTGTTCTTCTATAAGGATCCCAAAGCCCAGACGAAGTCTGTCAAGGCGATTTGGAACGATGGTACAGAGGATCACTACTACACCATCACCGTCAAGCGTGCCGCACAGGAGGGCTATGTACTGGCTCCCGGTTCCAGCTCCAATGAATCCAACCCCGCCGGTGCCAACACCTATAACGCTGTGACCGGATGTGTCACCGCTATGGTCAAGGGCTACGCGGCGGCACCTTTCACCTTCCATGATCTGACGCTGTTCAACGCTGGCAAGACCAGCGGAACTACCGTTTCTCCGGCGTTCCCCACGGATGAGACTGGCCTGTATTACCTGAAGGATGGCACGACTGTCTACTTCGCCCGGCCCGGTCGCTACTGGATACCCGCCAGCGTGGAGAAGGACGGCGTCACTTATGAAGGAGAGGCTCCCTTCTTGGCCACATGGAATCTGACTGCGTTGAACGCGCAGTTGGATAAGGCCAAGGCCGTGCAGGAGTCTGACGAGTTCAAGGCTTTGCCCGAGAGCGTTCAGACGCAGTTCAACGCGGTTGTGGATCGTCTGACTGCCGGTTCCGCTAACATGAGCGGCAACGTTATGCTGAGTGCTGACGGCAAGATTGCCGGAGACGGCGACACCGCCACGGATATTCAGGCCCGCGACCTCGGCGGCAAGCAGATATTCACCGAGCGTCTGCTGGAGGGCGACGAGTGTGCCCTGCTGGATCTGATGGCGATCTTCGAGACGTATAAGACTGACAAAGCCCTTGGCCAGTATCAGGCAGAGGCCTACGCAAAAATCGCGGCATTAAATGTCAGCAGCGTTACGGATGTGACCACCGCCGCGCAGAAAACCCTGTACAGTCAGGTGAAGCAGGCCAAGTGGAATCTGCTGAAAACCACCGATCTGGAAGGTATCAACGCGATTCTGACCAGCCTGAATCTGGAGAAAATCACCCCCGCCGAGCCGCAGGTCACAGTGGGCGATATCAACGGCGACGGGGAAATCACTTTGAAGGACGCAACCCTGCTGCTGCAGCACGTCAATAAGGTTGCCACATTGGAGAACAGTCAACTGGCCGCCGCTGATATCAATGGTGACGGTGAGATCACCTTGAAGGATGCGACCTTGCTGCTGCAATATGTCAATAAAATCATTGATGTGCTGCCGTCCGGCAGCGCGGAATAAGAAGGAGATCACCATATGAAAAAAAGAATTGGTTCTTTCTTCCTTGCTATCGTGATGCTGTTCACGCTGGTGGTGCCGGCATTTGCCCAGAGCATCACCCTTGGCGTGGACAAGGATACCGTTAAGGCGGGCGAGGATGTTACCGTCACCGTAAATTTTAATGAAAATCTGGAAAATGTTTCCGGTCTTGCGCTGAACCTGCACTTTAATAGCAATCTGTTCACCTATAAAGAAGGACAGGAATTTGACGACTATGCCGTCATCGTAAAGGGCGAGGAAGGAACCGCTCCCGACCAGTACAAGGTCATCAACTGGGCGTCCCTCAAGGGCGTCGGCACGATCAAGGCCGGTAAGTATGTTACCTGCACCTTCACCGCGAAGGAAGACCTTGCCGACCTTACCACAGCCGAGTTTGTTGCCAAGGTGGACATGTACAACACCACCATGGCCCCCGGCTACGCCAATCCTACTTATCCCGACAGCAAGATCTCCGTCACCGTCACCCCGGCCAGCACTGAACCGGAGGGTTATGCCGTAGCCGCCAGCACTGTGAATTCCTCCATCACTGTGAACGAGGACGCGCAGGTGGCGCTGGAGATCAGCAACAAGGACGTTACTACTTACAACGCCTACTACATGGAAGTCAGCTATGACACCGACGTTCTGACCTATAAGGGCATTAACACTGACGCCGCTGTTACTGATAACAACGGCACCCTGAAGATCGCCGGTTACGGCGCAGACAAGACCTGCGGCACCGACAACATCATGCTGACCTTTACCGGCAAGACCACCGGCGAAGCCAAGGTCACTGTGACCTCCGCCAAGGTGGACGCCAGGGCCAACGCGGCTGAGAATGACGCTCCCGACGCGACACTCCTCACCAAGGAAGCCACCATCACCGTGGGCGGTTATCAGGTCACCCTGCCTGACGACTTTACCGCCGACAGCATGGTTGCCGAACCCAACAAGGACTACACCTTCACCGCCAAGGACTCCAGCAAGGACTATGACTTCACCGGCTCCACCATGGGCGGCAAGACTGTGGAGGTCATCGACAACGGCAACGGCACCTACACCGTCAAGAATGTTAGCGGCAAGCTGGTCATTGAGGCCACTGAGAAGGCAGGCAAGGTCACCATTAACCTCTCCGGTGACGCAGTGGATACCATCACCCAGAAGAGTTGGGGTACGGCTACCGAGGTAGACGCAGGTACGGCGCTCTGGTTTATGGCACGGCCTGAACCCGGCAAGGAGCTGGTGGTGACCGTAAATGACGAAGTGGTCGCAGGTATGAATATGCAGGCCTTTATGCGTTACAACATCGCTGCCGACAAAGTCACCGGCACGGAGCTGAATATCGTTGTCAGCTATAAGGCGGCTGATAAGGCGACCATCATCGAAAGCGGTACCGCTTGGGACAAAGTAGGCAACCTGAGCCGGAAAGGATGGACACAGTCTGGCGATAAGGTCGATGCGGGTGCTACCCTTGACTTCTTCTTTAAGCCGGAGACCGGAAAGACAATCGACGACTATGTGATCCGGGCAAACGGCGCGGACTGCATGTACACGAAAGTTGGCGGTCGCTACAAGGTCACGATCCCTGCTGAGATCATCACTGCGGGCGCGACGGTTACCATCAACTTTGATTACGCAGCCACACCCGAACCCACCATCACCGTCGATGTCAGCGAGTATCTGAAGGTGAACAACCAGAGCATCTTCCTGATCACCGCCGCCTGCGACGAGCTGACCGAGGGCAAGATGCTGGCTTATGACGGAAACCAGATGTACTGGTCCGCCAAGTACAACGAGAACAACGGTGCTTACGCATGGCTGGTGATCTCCGACAAGAGTCTGGAAGAGGTCAAGGCCGAGGCCGAAGCTGCGATCACTGCCGTTGACGGCGCAAAGGTCGAGATCGCCTATACTGGTGACGTGAATCTGACCAACGCGGCCGACATCAACGACGCCCAGTTGGTTTGGAACATGTACAACGCAGAGTACAGCGACTTCCAGCAGGTCAATGTCCGCAAGTTCCTTGAAGCGGATATGACTGCCGACGGCAAGCTGGACACCGCTGACGCCGCCGCAATCATCGCGCTGATCACCAAGTAACTTCATACCCTCTCGCGCGTGAGCGCGTTCCCCCGCAACACCGGACTGTTCCCCTGCCCCTTTTCGGGGCAGGGGACGGCCCGGATTTGGAGGTTTTTAAAATGAAACGTATTTTTTGCGGCCTGCTGGCGGTTTTGACGCTGCTGTTGGCCATAGCTGTCCCGGCCTTCGCCGTGGACGAGAGCCGACAATTTGATTTTTCCCTGACTGTGGACGGCAGCGCCGAGAAAAAAGCCGCCACAGGCGATATTATCACCGTGATGTTTACCCTGCGCCGCACCGACGCGGCAGAGGATTACACCATGCACGCCGTGCAGGATGAAATCCTGTACGATAGTACATTTTTTGAACTGGTGCCTGACAGCGCCATGGTGACCAGCGGCGTACAGACCACGGATCTGGCCCGCCGCGATGACGACCGGGCCTTTTACATGAACTTTGTTTCCCTGTCCGGCGGCGAAACGTGGAAGGCCGCCACCGTGGTGGGCACCTTCCAGCTGAAGGTCATCGGCACCGCCGGGTCCTCCGTGATCCGCAACAGCGCCAATCAGGTGTCCACCAAGGACGGTCAGGACAGCTACGCCGCCACGGCGCAGGATGTGACCGTTATCGTGTCCGACGGCTGCCGCATCCGGTTTGAGACCAACGGCGGCAGCGAGGTGCCCGACCAGAGCGTGGCATTGGGCGGCAAGATCAAGCAGCCTGACGATCCCACCAAGGAGGGCTTCTATCTGGAGGGCTGGTACAGCGACATGGATCTGCAGCACAAATGGGACTTCGCCAAGGACACCGTCAGCGGCAACATGACGCTGTATGCCAAGTGGACGACCGAAGCGCCCGCCCCTCATTTCAGCCTGTGGTGGCTGATCCTGCTGATTCTGCTGCTGATCGTGATTTTGCTGATCCTGTGGGGTCGGAAGAACGGCTATCGCCGCGGCGGCAGCGCCGCCAATAACCGTAAGGACGGCACAGGAGACATTCCCGCAAGCGACATAAAGAAGGAAGAAAGAGACGAATGACAGAGATACTACATGCCATCGGTCAGGGGCTTCGCTACCCCTGCTATATCGTGCTGCTGCTCCTGATGGCCGTTGCCGTGATCGAGGTGGGCTTCGTGATCTACGAGGCCGCCCAGCGGGCCGGCAGCGACAAGGTCAACACCGTGGAGCTGCTGCACGCCATGCGGAGCAAGACCCCGGACGCCATCCGTGCCATGCTGGATGATGAACCGTTCCTGAACCGGCAGAAGCTGGTGTTCTCCAAGCTGCTGAGCACCGCCGACCTGCCGGAGGAGACCCGCCTCGCCGCCGCCAAGCGTATGCTGGAGGGGGAGGAGGACTACTATCATCGGGTGGTCCGCATCACCGACACGGTGGCCAAGCTGGGCCCCATGTTCGGCCTGCTGGGCACGCTGATCCCCCTCGGTCCCGGCGTGGTGGCCCTGGGACAGGGCGACACCGTCACGCTGTCCCAGTCCATGAGCATTGCCTTTGATACCACCATCGCCGGTATCATCACCGCGGCGGTCTGCGCCCTGATCTCCACCGCCCGCAAGCGGTGGTACGCCTCGGATGTTGCCGATCTGGAGGCCGTCATGGAGGGCTGCCTTCAGGAGATGAAGGAGGCGGAGCGATGATCCGGGGAAGCGGTCTGCGTGGCAGCAACCTTCGTGAGGATGAAGATGTGCAGCCCATGCAGTATGTGGCCAACCTGACGGATGTGATGCTGGTGCTGGCCTGCGGGCTGATGGCGGCGGTCATCACCTTCTGGCAGGTGGACTTGAACAAAACGGACATCGACCGGGACAAGATGCAGCACATCGACTCATCTGAGGTGATCCATGAGTCCGGCAGCGTGTCCACCGATGGCCTTGTCAATCAGGGCGCGGTGTTCAAAGACCCGAAAACGGGCGATCTGTACATCATTGAAAATTAACGAAAAGGGAGAGACCCTATGAACACAACAACAAGCAAGCGCCTGCTGTCACTGCTGCTGGCGCTTATCACGGCGCTGAGCCTGTGCGTTCCGGTGTTTGCCACTGACGGAACGGGCAACGGCGGCGGAACCACCGGCGAGACGACTACTTCTGTATCGACCATCGTGGATGCCACGCTGAGCAGCACACTGGCGCAGGAGAAGGCAGCGCTGACAAGCCCTGATTTTGGCAGCGAGTGGGTCTTTCTTGGCCTTGCCCGCAGCGGCTATCTGGAAAAGGGCAGCAAGTATTTCAACGATTACTATACCCGCGTTGCCGCTTATGCGAGCAAGGCAACAAAGAACGCGCAGGAGCTGGGCGCCCCGGTGGGTGCGCTTCATCTGGTGAAATGCACGGAAAATTCCCGCCTGATCATTGCTCTTTCGGCACTGGGACGTGACGCGCGAAGCGTCGGCGAATGTGATCTGACAGCGCCCTACGAAAAGTTTTCGTGGATCGAGGGACAGGGCCTCAACAGTGTGGTTTTTGCGCTGATCGCACTGGATACTGTTGGCTATGAGACAAAGGACACCACCATCCGCCAACAGTGCATCAGCTACATTCTGGACCGTCAGCTGTCTGACGGCGGCTGGAATTATCAGGAGGATGCTGCGACTTCTGATCCTGACATGACGGCTATGTCGCTGCAGGCGTTGGCGAACTACCAGGAGCAAGAAAAGGTGCAGGCAGCTGTATCTGCGGCAGTAAGCCGTCTGTCTGCCATGCAGAATTCTGACGGCAGCTATACATCCTATGAAGCGGTCAATTCCGAGAGCATCTCTCAGGTCATCGTAGCCTGTGCGGCGCTGGGCATTGATCCTCACACCGATAGCCGGTTTGTCAAGAATGGCAAGTCTGCCGTAGACGCGCTGCTGACCTTTTATAACACGGAGAAGAGAGCGTTTCATCATACTATGAAGGACAAGGATGGAAACCCTACCGATGTTGACGGCATGGCTACCGAGCAGGCGGCCTATGCCATGACGGCCTATCAGCGGCTGATGAACGGGAAAACGTCCCTCTATGATATGAGTGATGTGGCGAAGGACTGTGCCGCCGGAGAACATACTTTTGGTGATTGGAAAGAGACGGCGGCCACCTGCACGGAGGCTGGTACCAAGACACATACCTGCACCAAGTGCGGCCGCAGTGAATTTGTGGAAACGACCTCTGCGTTGGGACATAAGAGCGGCTCCGGCTATGAGATGAGCGATACAAAGCACTGGTTCCCCTGTGCCCTCTGCGGCGCCCATTTGAAAGAGGCCAATCACAAGTATACCGGCGATCAATGTGTCGTGTGCAATTACCACAAGGTGGGCGGACGCATTGAGATAACGCCCCTGACAACACTGCCCGCTGCACTGCAAAGCGTGTCGGCGCTCAGCAACATGACCAAGCTGAAATCGCAGATGGTGACCGCCGTGCAGAAGGTCGACAAGAACATCAAGGCGGAAAACACGCAGATGCTGGATGTGACGTTGATGATCCCTTCTGTGGTGGATAATAAAACGGTTTGGTCACCTGCCGCCAAGGATTCGTTCCCTGCAAATGGCAAGATCACCGTGCTGTTGCCCTATCCAGAAGGCACAGGTATGTCCGGCTATGAATTTGTGGTTGTTCATGTTTTTACCACGGATGATTTTGACAAGAAAGTGGGTAATATGGAAAGCCCATCCGTCACAAAGACCACAGATGGCCTGCAGGTGACGACCACGGGACTTTCTCCCATCATGATCGGCTGGAAGGATGGCTCTGATTCTGCCAAGGGCGCCCGTACCGGCGATGCCGGCCAGATGGGCCTGTGGGCCTGCGGCGTGCTGGTTTCCACTGCGGCTATCGTTGTTTTGACGCAGAAGAAAAAGCGCAGCGCCAAATAAGCACATAAAGAGGTTTCTATGGAAAGAACTTGGAAAAAGACGTTGGCGGCAGGTATTGCGGCAGTCGTGATCGTTGTCGCACTTGTGCTGGCGGGAGGGAGGCTCACTGATCATACAGCTCCGGCGGATCAGGGGCCTTCCGCTATGCAGCAAACAGATGCTGACCGTCAGCAGGAGCAGACGCTGGACCCCGATGACCCTGATGTCGTTGGCCCAAAGCAAAATGGCAATCGAGAGGTCACGGGAAGTACGACGGGAAATTCCGGCGGGCAGGATCAGTATCATACAGACCCTGTGCCTGAAGGGCGGCCTCAGCCGGTGGAACCGGGCAGTACAGCAGTAGACACGGATACCAGGCTGACGTGTACGATCTCCATTTCCTGTGCCACGATACTGGACAACATGGATCTGTGCGCAGAGAATAAACTGGCGCTGGTGCCGTCGGACGGCGTGATACTTCCGGCGACAACGGTTACTTTTTCGCCGGGTGAAAGCGTATGCGACGTGCTGCAGCAGGTATGCCGGGATTACGGCATCCACCTGGAGTCTGAATTTACCCCCATGTATAACAGCGCTTATATTCAAGGCCTCAATAATCTCTATGAGTTTGATGTGGGCAACGAGTCCGGCTGGATGTACAAGGTCAACGGCTGGTTCCCCAACTACGGCTGTTCCCGCTATCAGGTAGAAGACGGCGATGTGATCTGCTGGGTCTACACATGCGATTTGGGTGCGGACGTAGGTGATAACTCTATGAGCGGTTGAGATCGTTAGATACGGCTTGCTTTAGAAAAAGAGGGAGATGGGGCCTTGGTGCTGATTACCAAAGGCCCCATCTTCCTCGTTTCAAAGCGGTCTTGGCAGCCCGACAAAAGCGAAGAGCAGCTTTTCGGTGTCGTGCAAGTTTACCACTGAATGCATAGACCTTCCCTACGCGGCGCTAATTAATGTGCACTGAATAACAGAAAAAGCCTTATATTTCAATCCATAGAGGCCAATC
>USMI01000031.1 GCA_900555735.1 uncultured Eubacteriales bacterium
GCGAGACGGTGAAGGCCATGCGCAAGGACGTGCTGGCCAAGTGCTACGGCGGCGATATCACCCGAAAGAAGAAGCTGCTGGAGAAGCAGAAAGAGGGCAAGAAGAAGATGCGCAACCTCGGAACCGTTCAGGTCCCCACGGAAGCCTTCATGGCCGTCCTCAAGCTGGACAGTGACTGATATAAAAAAACGGCCGCAAGGCCGTTTTTTATTGAGGGTTTTATGGCGGCGGGGTGAGGTCACCCGCCCTACGCACAGGATATCAAAGCCTTTTCGTAGGGCGGCATGACCACATGCCGCCGCACGGATGAACCACAGCCTTTCAACCTTCCGTCTCAACATAGATATCTTCGCACGCCTGCATACCATCCATCAGCAGGGCCTGACCGCGGCACAGCTTTGCTCCAGACTCACTGTCAGATTCCATGACCTCCAGCGCCCGCTCCACTGCGGCGCACAGCTGAAAATACATTTTTCGATAATCTGCCATATTACAAGTCTCCTTTCCTTGATACCCACATTTTAGTAAAGATCTTTACTAAAATCAATAGTAAATATCTTTACTGGATAGAATGTTGCATGAAAGGGGACATGCAGCATGGATTATACGCGCAGGCTTCGTGATCTGCGGGAGGATCACGACAAAACGCAGCAGGATATTGCCGAGGTGCTGGGCACGTCTCAGACCATGTATGCCCGGTATGAGCGGGGCGCCAACGAGCTGCCGCTGCGCCATCTGGTGAAGCTGGCGGAGTATTACCACGTCAGTACCGACTATCTTTTAGGGCTTTCTGACGCACCGCAGAAAAATGAGTGAAACACCCCGCATGAATACGCCTGACCGAAGGGTCGGGCGTATTTTTTACCCCTTTTCCCTTTGCTCCGGCAAAGCGTACCGCCAAGAAAGGAAATGAACTATCGATATATCACAAAAACAGAAGAAACCCAACAGCAAAGCAAAAGGCTCTTTAAAAAATTATCGATAATCTATAAAATAGAGTTGATTTTTTGAGACGGCTATGTTACCTTAACAATAGAAAATCAAATCTGCGCGGCAGCAATATCTTTTTAATGATCGAAGGGAGCTTTCCATGGAACTTTCCAATTTTGCCAAGGGCGCGAAGTTTTCCGCCATCCGTAAGATGTTCAACGAATCCCAGAAGATGACCGACGTCATCAGCTTCTCCATGGGCGAGCCGGATTTTGACACCCCGGCAGCCGTTGTGGAGGAGGCCTGCAAGCAGTGGCGCAACCACAAGACTCACTACACCCCCAACAAGGGTATTCTGGCGCTGCGGCAAGCGGTGGCCAAATACCACGCCAACGACCTCAAGCCCGATCCCGAGAAGAATGTCTGCATCAGCAACGGCGGCTCTGATGCCATCCGTATTGCCCTGTGCGCCATTCTGAACCCCGGCGACGAGGTGGTCATCGTGACTCCCTGCTGGTCCAACTACTTCAGTCAGGTGGCCATGTACGGCGCCAAGGTGGTGGAGGTCCCCACCTATGAGGAGAACGAGTTCCGTCCCTGCGTGGCCGATGTGGCCGCCGCCATTACGGACAAGACCAAGTGCATGATCATCAACTATCCCTGCAACCCCACCGGCGCCATTATGGACGAGGAGACTGCCAAGGGTCTGGCGCAGCTGCTGGACGAGCGGGATATCTATCTGCTGTCCGACGAGGTTTACAGCAATTTCGTGTACGACGGCGCCCGTCACGTCAGCGTCATCGAGTATATGAAGGACAAGGATAAGGTCATTTATCTCAACAGCTTCTCCAAGATGTTTGCCATGACCGGCTGGCGTATCGCCTATGTAGTGGCCAGCGAGAAGGTCGTCGCCGCGATGAGCAACATCACCGAGTGCGGTCCCTCCTGCTTCCCCGAGCCTACGCAGCTGGCCGCCGCCAAGGCGCTGGAGTGTTGTC
Source organism: uncultured Eubacteriales bacterium (assembly GCA_900555735.1). Taxonomy (GTDB): domain Bacteria; phylum Bacillota; class Clostridia; order Oscillospirales; family Oscillospiraceae; genus Vescimonas. The sequence continues at coordinate 1,929 of USMI01000031.1, forward strand.
TGGACGAGATCCCTGTCATGAAGGCCAGCTATGACCGCCGCCGCAAGCTGATCTGCGGCCTGCTCAACGAGATCCCCCTGATCTCCTGCCGGATGCCCAAGGGTGCGTTCTATGCCTTTGTCAACATCAAGGCGCTGGGCGTGGATGACGAGACCTTCTGCATGGATCTGCTGCACAAGAAGGGCGTTGTGCTGGTGCCCGGCAGCGGCTTCGGCGACGCAGGTGCGGGCTTTGTCCGTATCTCCTACGCCACCTCCGACGAGAACATCTATGAGGGTATGCGTCGTCTGAAGGAATACATTGAAGAGAACTACGTGAAATAAGACAGAAAAGGATCGAGATTATGGCTGAAAAGAGAAATGCATGGCAGGAGCTGCAGCCGCTCTTCCGTCCGGAAGGCATCGCGGTGGTGGGTGCTTCTGCGAAATGGGGTCCCGGCCAGCAGGTGATCGCCAACCTGCGGCAGCTGGGCTATGAGGGGGAGATCTTCCCCATCAATCCCAAGTACAGCGAGATCGCCGGGCTTCCCTGCTATCCTTCCCTGACGGCTTTGGGTCAGGCGGGCAAGCATGTGGATATGGTGGCGATCCTGCTGGGCCGCGACAGCATCCCCGGCGTGATCGCCGAGGCGGCCTCCATCGGTGTCCGTGCCGCGTGGGCCTTTGCCGCTGGTTTCGGCGAGCTGGATGCCAACGGCAAGCGTCTGGAAAAGGAACTGGTGGATCTGTGCCATCAGCACGACATCAAGTTCGTCGGCCCCAACTGCGTGGGCTACATGAACCCCGCCTACAACGTAGGCACTTACAGCGCGCCCGCCCCGGCCAACATCCGCAAGGGGCATGTGGGCATGGTGGCCCAGAGCGGCTATCTGACCATTGCCGTGGCCAATAACGAGCGCGATCTGGGTTACAGCCTCATGGTCAGCACCGGCAACGAGTCCGTGATCAACAGCACCGATGTGATGGAGTACATGCTGGAGGACCCCGAGACCCACGTTATCATGGCGTTTATCGAGCAGTTCCGCGATCCGGAGAAGCTGCGTCAGGTGGCCCGCCACGCACAGGAGGTCCACAAGCCCATCATCTTCATCAAGGTGGGCCGCAGCGCCATCGCACAGCGTGCCACCAGTGCCCATACCGGTGCGCTGGCCGGCTCAGACGCCATTCAGGACGCCCTGTTCAAGAAGCTGGGCCTGATCCGTGTGGACGATCTGGACGAGATGTTCGAGACCGCCGAGCTGCTGTGCACGCTGAAGGACAAGCTGCCCAAGGGCAACGGTGTGTTCGCCGTAACGCTGTCCGGCGGCGTCATCAGCCTGCTGGCCGACGTGGGCGAGGGCATCGACCTGCGCTTCCCCGCTTGGAGCGACGAGGGCAAGAAGGTGGTTCAGGGCCTGCTGTCCTCCTATTCCAATGTCAATAATCCTCTGGATGCATGGGGCTCCGGCCGCATCGAGGAATTCTATGAGACCTGCCTGCTGACTGCCGCCGCCGAGCCTGAGGCGGATATCGTACTGGTGGTGCAGGATGTGCCCTCCGGCATGTCGGAGCGTCAGGTGGCCCAGTACGCCATCGTGGCCCGCGCCGCCGTGGAGGCCGCGAAAAAGGTGAATAAGCCTGTGGTCATGCTGAACAACGCCTCCACTGGCTTCCATCCCGAGATCAAGAGGATCTTGGACGAGGGCGGCGTGGCCATTCTGCAGGGTACCCGCGAGGGCCTGAAGGCCATCGCTAACGCAGTGCGCTTCGGCAGCTACAAGCTGCCTGACGAGCCTGTGGCGGATAAGGCCGCTTTCCCTGAGCTGCCTGCCCATACCGGCAAGGCCATGACCGAGTACCAGAGCAAACAGCTGCTGAAGAAGTACGGCGTTCCTTGCACCCGCGAGGTGCTGTGCGCCGATGTGGAGGACTGTGTCCGTGCCGCCGATGAGATCGGCTATCCCGTGGTCATGAAGGTCATGTCTCCCCAGATCATGCACAAGACAGAGGCCAAGGTCATTGCTGTCGGGATGAAGGACGCCGACGCCATCCGCGCCAATTACGACCGTCTGATGGACAACGCCAAGGCCTTTGCGCCCGACGCGCAGATCGACGGCATGCTGATCCAAGAGATGGCCGGCAAGCCCGTGGCGGAGGTCATTCTGGGCATTACCCGGGATCCTCAGTTCGGCCCCGCTGTGGTATACGGCACCGGCGGTATTCTGGTGGAGATCCTGAAGGACAGCACCATCGGCCTGCCTGAGCTGACCAAGGAAGAGGCCTTGAAGATGATCCGCGGCACCAAGGGCTATCGCCTGCTGACCGGCTTCCGCGGTGCGCCCAAGGCGGATGTGGACGCGCTGGCCAACACGCTGGTCAAGGTCAGCAAGCTGGCTGCGGAGGGCGCCGATAAGGTGGCCGGACTGGACATCAACCCCCTGCTGGTGTATCCCGAGGGTGAGGGCGTGCTGGCAGTGGACGCATTGATCGAGCTGCAATAACAAGACCACAGAAATATTTGAATGGAGGATGGATACATTGAAAGCATTACTTTCCGGCAACGAAGCCATTGCCCGCGGCGCGTATGAGGCGGGCGTACAGATCGTGACGGGCTATCCCGGCACGCCCAGCTCCGAGATCGTCAAGAATATGGCGTCTCAGTACGGCAACGAGGTATACGTAGAGTGGTCCACCAATGAGAAGGTGGCCATGGATGCCGCTGCCGGCGCCGCCTACTGCGGCAAGCGCGCACTGGTGACCACCAAGCAGGTGGGTATGAACGTGCTGATGGATTCCCTGCTGTATACCGTCTATACTGGCGCCGAAGCAGGTCTGGTGCTGGTAACGGCAGACGACCCCGGCCTGTTCAGCTCTCAGAACGAGCAGGATAACCGCTGGTACTCCCGTCTGGCAAAGATCCCCACCTTTGAGCCCTGCGACAGTCAGGAAGCCAAGGATTTCGTGAAGAAGGCCTTCGAACTGTCCGAAAAGTTTGATATCCCCTGTCTGCTGCACAGCGTGATGCGTGTGTCCCACTGCAAGAGCGTGGTGGAGCTGGGTCCCCGTGACGAGAACACCAAGGTGGTGGAGCGCTTCCCCCGCAATCTGCCCAAGTACAACTGCACGGCAATGTATGCCCGCGTCATGCATGCCAAGCTGGAGGAAAAGATCAAGGCCATCGCCGAGTATGCCGAGACCTGCGGCATTGACCGCGTGGAGATGCACGATACCAAGATGGGCATCATCTGCACCGGCGTGATGTACGCCTATATCAAGGACGTGTTCCCGCAGGCCTCCGTGCTGAAGCTGGGCATGAGCTATCCTCTGCCTGAGAAGATGATCAAGGATTTCGCCTCCAAGGTGGACAAGCTGTATGTCATCGAGGAGCTGGATCCTGTCATCGAGGAGCAGGTCAAGTCCATGGGCGTGGACTGCGTGGGCAAGGAACTGTTCCCTCCCTGCTACGAGCTGCTGCCTGACCGCCTGCTGGACATCTGTCTGGAGCACGGTATCCTGAAGGACGATCCCCGTACCATGGAGGTCAAGCCTGTGGAGGGCCTGCCCGGCCGTAACCCTGTTCTGTGCGCCGGCTGCCCCCACCGTTCTACCTACTTTGTGCTGAAGAAGCATGACATTGCCTGCGCCGGTGATATCGGCTGCTACAATCTGGGCGCGCAGCCTCCCTTCGAGGCGCAGCACACCATGGGCTGCATGGGCGCTTCCATCGGCCAGCTGCACGGCATGAGTCTGGCCAATTTGCCGGAGAACCGCGTCTGCACCATCGGCGACGGTACCTTCTGGCATTCCGGCCTGCCTGCTCTGGCCAATATGGTTCACAATAACGGCCGCGGCGTGGTGATCCTGATGGATAACGCCAACACCGCCATGACCGGCCATCAGGACAACCCCGCCACGGATTACAGAGTCCTGCGCAGCGTGCCCGCCACTGAGATCGACATTGCCGGCGTGTGCAGCGCTATGGGCGTCAAGCTGGTCAAGACCGTCAACGCCTTCGATGTGAAGGAGGTCGAGGACGGCCTGAAGGAGTGCATGGCATTTGACGGCGTCTCCGTCCTGATTACCAAGGGCGAGTGCGTCCAGTTCAACAAGTTCAGCAGCACCCCCTATGAGGTGGACAGCAATAAGTGCATTGCCTGCCAGACTTGCTTCAAGTGCGGCTGCCCCGCCATCATGGTGTCCGATGAGGAGAACCCCAAGACGCATAAGAAGAAGTGCCGTATCGACCCCACCCTGTGCAACGGCTGCGGCATCTGCTCTCAGGTCTGCCCGGTGAAGGCGATCGCAAAGAAGGAGGACTAACATAATGGTTAACAGCATTAATTTTCTGATGGTCGGCGTCGGCGGTCAGGGTACGATTCTGGTCAGCGACATTCTCTCCGAGGTGGGTATGCTGGCGGGCTATGACGCCAAGAAGTCCGACAATATGGGCCTGTCCGTCCGCGGCGGTGCCGTCTCCAGCCATGTGCGCTGGGATAAGAACGGCGTTGGCTCCCCCATGAGCATGACCGGCACGGTGGACGTGCTGGTGGGCTCCGAGCCGATGGAGACCATGCGTTCCGTGCAGTTCCTGCGCAAGGGCGCCAAGATCATCACCAATACCTATGTGATGCAGCCCATGTCCGTCAGCACGGGCCTTGCCAAGTATCCCACCCAGCAGGAGATCGACCAGTGCTTCCATGCCGCCGCCGATGAGGTGATCGCCTATGATGCCACCAATATGGCCGTGGAGCTGGGCAACGTGAAGGTCATGAATATCATCCTGCTGGGCACCCTCAGCAAGATGCTGGATGTGGACTATGACCTGTGGGTCGAGGCCATCAAGAAGTACGTTCCCGCCAAGCAGCAGGAGATCAACATCAAGGCTTTTGACGCCGGGCGGAACATGTAACGGCCATGAAAATAATGGTCATCAACCCCAACTCCTCCCTTGAGATGACGAATCATATCCGGCGGGTGTTGGAGCAGATCAAAAACGAGGACACGGAGCTGTATGTGACCTGCCCGGAGGGCGGCCCATTGGCCATTGAAAATGCGTATGACGAGGCCATGTGCCAGCCCGGTGTGTTGGCGCTGGTGGCCCGTGCCAACCGCGAAAAGTATGACGCGGTGCTGTTGGCCTGCTTCAGCGACCCCGGTCTGGAGGCGGCCCGTGTGATCTCCGATATTCCGGTCCTCGGCATCGGCGAGATCAGCATGCATGTGGCGGCCATGATGGGCGAGCGGTTTACCGTGCTGACCATGACCAGCAAACGGGTGGCGGCCAAGGAGGCGGAGGTCTGGCATTTCAAGCTGCGGGATTCCGCAGCGCCGGTGCGTCCGCTGGGTATGTCTGTGGCGGAGATCGAAGCGGATGAGCAGCGCGCCCGCCGCCAGATCCTGCGGGTAGCCGAGGAGGCCGCCCGTGAGGACGGCGCGGAGGTGATCGTGCTGGGCTGCGCCGGAATGGCCGGCTATGCCGAGGGCATCCGGGAAAAGCTGGGCCTTGAGGTGATCGATCCCACCTCCGTGGCGCTGAAGGTGACAGAGGCGCTGGTGAAGGCGGGCGTCCGGCACTCCAAGGCGGGGCTGTATGCCCGGCCGCAGAATACCGGCTGCACCGTATGAGCGACTGTAAAAAAGGCTTGAGGAAAAACCTCAAGCCTTTTTTCTAAATTACCGATAAGAAAATGGCTAAGTGCTTGACAAACGGCCATAAACAGATGTACTATAAAAACAATAATATACGAAAAAACAGCAACACTTGCAAAAGAAGAGAAAAGGGTCTGCGGGTGGCGGCTGAAAGAAGGGATGGGAAAAATAATGGCGCAGTTAGAGAACTTAAAGGATACGCCGCTGATTCGAGACCGTGTGTATGATGCCTTGCGCAAGGAGATCCTGATGGGTGGCTTTGCACCGGGAGAGACGCTGAATATTCTCAGCATTTCAAAGCAGATGGGCATTAGCTGTGCGCCGATCAGAGAGGCGCTGAACATGCTCAACAAGGACGGACTGGTGGAGCTGATGCCCTACAAAAAGGCCGTCGTGGCGGACGGCACGCAGGAGGATTACGACGTTGCCTTTGACCTGCGCCTGATGCTGGAGCCCTACGCCATCCGCCATTCGGTGGGTGCCATCAGTGACGAGGAGATCGCTCAGATGCGTTTGCGGCTGCAAAGTACCTATGACAATGCCGGCAGCGTGGCGGAGTTTTATGACTGCGATAACGATTTCCACCATCTGCTCTACCGGCATGTGGATTCCAAGCTTTTGATCTCCACGCTGGATACGGTGCGCACCTATACCATGCGCTATTACACCCGCCGCTTTGACATGATCGTTGCGGCCAAGCGGAAGCTCTATCAGGATGATTCCTATGACCAGCAGAAGACGATTCGCGACGAGACCAAGGAGCATATGGAGATCTTGGACGCGGTGGCGGCGCGGGACGGCGCAAAGGCGGCCCAGCTGTTGAGCAATCATATCAGCCTTACCTCCAACGCATTTGAATAATTTTGGCATGCTGCACCGCCGCGAAGCATTTCGCGGCGGTGTTCTTTTTTGAGACAGCACAGCTTACTATATAAAAAATACAATAACAAACACGGAACCGACATCGTGATTTTTGATAGGGAAAACGGTAAAAAAATACCGGCACCCACCTATTGGCGGGTGCCGGTATTTTGGACTGGTACAGTCCGGTGTATAAGGGAAGAAGAGGAAACAGAGAAATAGCAGATTTCGGTGAAACAGTGGATTTAGATACGGCCCGTGATCAGACCCAGCAGTGCCATGCGCAGATACATGCCGTTGTGAGCCTGACGGAAGTAGGCGGCACCGGGATAGGAGTCGACCTCCACGGCGATCTCGTCTACACGGGGCAGCGGATGCATGATAACGATGTCCTTCTTGGCGCACTTCAGCAGCTCGTTGTCCAGAATGTAGCTGCCCTTGACGCGCTCATAGGACTCCTGATCGGGGAAGCGCTCCCGCTGCACACGGGTAACGTACACGAAGTCGGACTGGGCCAGAGCGGCCTTTACGTCGCTGGTCTCCACGATATCGGCGCCCTTGGCACGAAGATCGGCGGTGATCTCAGCGGGCATCTTCAGCTCGTCGGGGGTAGCGAAGAACATCTTGTTGCCGAACTGCTGCATGAAATAGCCCAGACTGTGAACGGTACGGCCATACTTCAGGTCGCCGAGGAAGGTGATGGTCTGGCCGCCCAGATGACCGGCCTCCTTGCGCATGGTGTAGATGTCCAGCAGCGCCTGCGTGGGGTGCTGGCGGGAGCCGTCGCCGCCGTTGATAAGGGGATGTACGGCCAGATCAGCGGCCTCCTGTGCGGCGCCGGCGATGGGGGTACGCATCACGATAGCGTCCACATAACCGTCAACGGTCTTGATGGTGTCCTGCCAAGTCTCGCCCTTGGCCTGAGAGGAAGCGCTGGCGCTGCCCAAATCGATGCAGCTGGCGCCCACGCGGTTGATGGCGGCCTGAAAGCTCAGGCGGGTGCGGGTGCTGGGCTCAAAGAACAGCGTGGCAACGGTCATGCCGGCCAGATCCTTAATGACCTCGCCGCTCTTGACGCGCTTTTCGTAGATCATCGCGGTGTCCATGATATGGCACAGCTCCTGATTGGTAAAGTCGTAGGCGTTGATAATGTCGCGGCCTGCAAAGTGAACATTGGGTTCCATAAATTTTCCTCCTGATAAAGATTTGTTGGATCAAGAAACAAACGGTGTAATAGCGGCGCTTATGCCAGCACAGTACCGGCCTTGCCTGCCAGTGCCTCCTTGGCCTTTTCCAGAGAGGTAATCAGGGACTTGCGGCCCGGCTTGCTCTCCACAAACTTCACAGCGGCCTCCACCTTGGGCAGCATAGAACCCTTGGCGAACTGGCCCTCTGCGATATATGCCTTGGCCTCGGCCACGGACAGCTTGTCCAGTCCCTTCTGATCCGGCTTGTTGAAGTTGATGGCCACCTGATCCACTGCGGTCAGGATCACCAGCATATCGGCATCCAGCAGCTCAGCCAGCAGCTCGCTGCCGAAATCCTTGTCGATCACGGCGGGCGTACCGGAGACCTTGCCGTCCTTGCGGATAACAGGCACACCGCCGCCGCCCACGGCAATCACCACATGTCCGGCCTCCACCAGCGCCTTGATCGAAGCCTTTTCCACGATGTCAAAGGGCTTGGGAGAGGGCACGACCTGCCGGTAGCCGCGGCCGGCGTCCTCTACCATGGTATAGCCTTTTTCAGCAGCGATGCGCTCGGCGGTCTCCTTATCATAAAAAGCGCCCACGGGCTTGGTAGGATTCTGGAAAGCGGGGTCGTCGGCGGAGACGACGGTCTGGGTCACGATGGTGGCCACGGGCTTATCCATGCCGCGGCTGGCCAACTCGTTGCCGATCGCCTGCTGCAGGTGATACCCGATATAGCCCTCGGACATGGCGCCGCACTCCGGGAAGGGCATGTCGGCCTTGATAGCGCCGGCCTCTGCCGCGGTGCTCAGGCCCAGATTGATCATACCCACCTGCGGGCCGTTGCCGTGCGCCACGACCACCTCGTTGCCTGCGGCGATCAGATCCACAATAGACTTGGCGGTCTCGGTAACCAGATGCAGCTGCTCGGCTGCGGTGTTGCCCAGCGCGTTGCCGCCCAATGCGATAACAAGCTTTTCCATAATTGTAATTCTCCTTCTTTTGTAAGGCCCTCTGCCAAGCAGCGCCTCTTAACGCACTCATTATCCCACGAGACAAGTCGATTTGCAATTATCGATTCTTGATAGTTGCAATAAATTATCCATAATAGATACCCGTAAAGAAAGGTGTTATACTGCTAAATACACAAAAATAGCAAAATTGCGGCAAAATATCGGAAAGGGGTCATCTGCTATGTGGGATCACATTATTAAAAATGGTGCCGTTGTCACCGGCACCGACACGCAAAAGGCAAACATCTATATCAAGGACGGCAAAATTGCCGCCATCACGGCGGAGGATCTGCCGGGCGAGGCCAAAGAGGTCACAGATGCGGCGGGACGCTATGTGCTGCCGGGCTTTATCGACACCCATGTACACTCCCGCGACGGCCGCAACGGCGCCCATTATAAGGAGGATTTCTACCATTCCTCCATGGCCGGCGCCTGCGGCGGCATCACCACCATCTATGAAATGCCCAACTGCAATCCGGCTGTCTACAACGAGGCCATGATGAAGGACCTGATCGAGGTCATCACCCCCAAGGCCTTTGTGGACTTCGGTGTTTGGGGGTTGTGCTTGGGGCCGCTGAACAATCACGAGCTGGCGGCGCTGGACAAGGCCGGCGTGGTGGGCTTCAAGTTCTTCTGGGGCTATGCCATCGACTCCAAGACGTATCAGCTGATCTACAACTATAAAGAGGGGATGGAAAACGTCATCCCACCGCTGGACGTGGGTGAGGTCTATAAGATCTTCCGCGAGGTGGCCAAGACCGGCAAGATGGTGGCCATCCACGCCGAGGACTTCGACCTGATCAAGACGCTGACGGCAGAGGTCAAGGCCAGCGGCGAGACCGACTACGCCGCCATGCTGCGCAGCCGTCCGGTCCTCAGTGAGACGCTGGTTATTCAGACCGCCATTCAGCTGGCGGAGGAGCTGGGCGTTCATCTGCATATCCTGCATCTGGCCTGCGGCGCCGGTGTGGACCTGATCCGCGAGGCACAGAAGAAGGGCATCCATGTTACCGGCGAGACCTGCCCCCATTATCTGGCGCTGACGGATCAGGACGCTTCTCAGCTGGGCGCCATGATAAAGGGTTATCCGCCCGTCCGCACCCAGTACGATCAGGACAAGCTGTGGGAGGGCCTGCGTGACGGCACGCTGTCCTTCGTCTGCTCCGACCACGCGCCTCACTCCGTAGAGGAGAAGCAGCAGAGCCTGTGGGAGGCGCCTGCCGGAATGGCCACCTGCGAGACCATGTCCATGGTCCTGCTGGATGCCGTCAACAAGGGCAAGATCACCATCAACGATGTGGCTCGCCTCCTGTCGGAGAACCCCGCCAAGGAGTATGGCACCTATCCCATGAAGGGCTCCCTGCAGGTGGGCACCGACGCCGACGTGGCCGTGGTGGATCTGACGCCCAGCTATGTGTTCCATCAGGAGAGCATGCACTCCCGTACCAAGCTGTCCCCCTATGATGGCCGTACCTTCCAAGGCAAGGTGGTCAAGACCATTCTGCGGGGCCGCACCATTGCGGAGAACGGTGAGATCGTGGGTCAGCCCGGCGGCCATTTCATCAGACCGCTGCACTGAGCGCCGGACGCTTCCGGCCGTATTGAGAATAGAAAGGGAAAGAATATCATGAAAGCATATACAGAAATGTCCCGGCAGGAGCTGCTGCGGGAAAAGGAGACAGTGGAGCAGGCATATGCGGCGCTGAAGGCGCAGGGGCTCCAGCTGAACATCGCCCGCGGCAAGCCCGGCAAGGAGCAGCTGGACATGGTGTCGGATATTTTTGACGTGCTGCCCGGCAGCGCCAGCTTCGAGCATGACGGTGTTGACGTGCGCAACTACGGCACGCTGGACGGTTTACCCTCCGTGAAGAAGCTGTTTGCCGACATTCTGGGCACGCAGCCCGAAAACGTGTTTGTCGGCGGCAATGCCAGCCTGCAGCTGATGTACGACACCATTGCTAAGGCCTATACCCACGGCCTGCTGCACAGCGAGAAGCCGTGGAGCAAGCTGGACGAAGTGAAGTGGCTGTGCCCCGCACCCGGCTATGACCGGCACTTCAAGGTCTCCGAGTCCTTCGGCATGACCATGATCACCGTCCCCATGCTGCCCACCGGCCCTGATATGGACGTGGTGGAGGAGCTGGTCAAGGACCCGGCGGTCAAGGGCATGTGGTGCGTTCCCAAGTATTCCAACCCCGACGGCATCATTTACAGTGATGAGACCGTCCGCCGCATCGCCGCCATGGAAACGGCCGCACCCGATTTTCTGCTGATGTGGGATAACGCTTACTGTGTCCACGAGTTTGACGGCGACTTTGTCACCTTCCCGGATATGCTGAGCGTGTGCGCCGCTGCCGGTCATCCGGACCGTGTGTTTGAGTTCGCCTCTACCTCCAAGATCACCCTGCCGGGCGCAGGCGTGGCGGTAATGGCTGCCAGCACGGAGAATCTGGACTATATGCGCAAGCTGCTGACGGTGCAGACCATCGGCTATGACAAGACCAACCAGCTGCGGCATCTGCTGTATCTGAAGGACAGGGCGCATACGCTGGCGCTGATGAAGCGCCATGCGGCCATTCTTGGCCCGAAATTCAAGGCCGTGCTGGAGACGCTGGACCGGGAGATCGCGCCCTTGAACATTGCTGTCTGGCAGAAGCCCAAGGGCGGCTATTTCGTCAGCGTCAACGCCATGCCGGGCACGGCGAAGCGCACGCTGGCGCTGTGCCGCGAGGCGGGCGTCGTCATGACGGGCGCTGGCGCCACCTATCCCTACGGCGTTGACCCCAACGACAGCAATATGCGCATCGCGCCCAGTCTGCCGCTGCCGGAGGTGCTGCGTCAGGCCATGGATGTTTACTGCGTGTGCCTACGGCTGGCCGCGTTGGAAAAGCTTCTGCAAAAATGATGACAGCCACAGGTGGAGCCGACAGGCTGCGGCAGATTCTTGAGGAATTCTATCGGATCTGCGAGATCCCCCACCCCAGTGCGGGAGAGTATGCCCTCAGCTGCTATCTGCGCAGTCGGCTTCTTGAAAAAACGCGCCATGTACGCCGGGACAGATCCGGAAACCTGATGGCTATCCTTCCGCCGAAGAATGCCTCTGCCGCCGCGCCCATGGTAACGCTGCAGGCGCACATGGACATGGTGGTGGCTGGGGACGTGATCCCGTCCCGAACGCGGATCATTCCGCGGTGTGAGGGGGACTGGCTGTGCAGTGACGGCAGCACCTCGCTGGGCGCGGATAACGGCATTGGCCTTGCGGTGATCCTGCACCTGCTGGAGCAGGAGAACATCGTACACGGCCCGCTGCAAATTCTCTTCACCGTGTGTGAGGAGCAGGGCCTGAAGGGGGCCCGCAGCATACCGGCGGAGTTCCTGCGGAACGCCCGGTATCTGATCAATCTGGATGGCTTCCACGCCGACACTGCGTTGACAGGCTGCAAGAGTGGCTTGCGGGAAACGCTGTGGCGGCGTACCGGGCGGCTGCCGGTGCCGCCGGATATGATCGCCTACCGCTTGGAGCTGGACGGCTTCAAGGGCGGTCATTCCGGCGAGGACATCGGCCTTGGCCGCTGCAATGCCATACGCATGCTGGCGGCGCTCCTGTTTGACCTGCAGGAGCGCTCCGCCGGCATCGCGGTCAGCAGCTTCCGGGGCGGAACGGGCTTCAACGTGATCCCTGCTGGCTGCGCGGCGGATGTGGTGGTAAAAAAGGAAAAGGCCGCCGCTTTTGTGGTGGCGCTGAAGGAGGCGTTCCGTCTGCGCCGTGCCATCTACGATACCAGTGACGGCGAAGGCCGTTTGAATGTCACCTATATGCCCTGCCCCACCGACTGCTGGGATCACACCACCCAGCGGAATATTCTGCTGGCGCTGATCAGCCTGACCAACGGCGTGGTGGAGAAGGATGGCGAAGCCGTAAGCGCCTCCTGCAATCTGGGCCGGGTGTATGAAGAGGATCATAAATTATATATAGAGGATATGCTGCGCTGCGACACGGCGCGGCAGGAGCAGGCCATCTTGGCGCAGCATGCCGCCGTGGCCTCCGCAGGCGGACTGCACCGCTATATGGCGGGCTATCACAGCTGGCGCCACAGCGCGGAGAGCACACTGGCCGCAACAGCGGCGCGGGTGTATCATGCCCAGAACGGCGCACCGATGCAGCTGAAAAAAGCGCAGGTGGGCGTCGAACCCGCCTATTTTCAGGAGAAGGCGCCGCAGCTGGAAATGATCTGCCTTGGCGCGGACATTGTGGACGCCCATTCCGTCAAGGAGCGGGTGGATTGCCGGAGCATCCTGCGCCTGTCCCAGCTTCTGGAAGGAATTTTGTGTGAGATAGCAAAGGAGGAAACCGAAGAATGACAGATTATTCCAACCTGTTTGTGTGCTTGATGGGGATCGGAACGGTGTTTGTCGGCTTGATCTGCATCATCGTGCTGGTGTCGGTCATGAGCAATGTGGTGCGCCGCACCGACGCGAAAACCGCGCCCGCCGCCATCCCCGCA
>USMI01000032.1 GCA_900555735.1 uncultured Eubacteriales bacterium
TCGCCATCGTGGACGAGGTGGACTCCATCCTGATCGATGAGGCCCGCACCCCCCTCATCATCTCCGGTCAGGGCGACAAGTCCACCCAGCTGTACGACATGGCCGACGCCTTCGTCCGCCGTCTGAAGCGCTTCACCATCGTGGAGACCGACGCCAAGGAGGAAGAGGATCCCAACATCGACGCCGACTACATCGTGGACGAAAAGGCCAAGACCGCCACGCTGACCGCCCGCGGTATTGCCAAGGCCGAGGAGTTCTTCCATCTGGACAATCTGGGCGATCCGGAAAACAGCACCATCTCCCACCACATCAATCAGGCCATAAAGGCCTACGGCACCATGAAGCGTGACGTGGACTACGTGGTGAAGGACGGTGAGATCATCATTGTGGACGAGTTCACGGGCCGTCTGATGTATGGCCGCCGGTACAGCGAGGGTCTGCATCAGGCCATCGAGGCCAAGGAAAAGGTGCAGGTGCAGCGCGAGAGCAAGACGCTGGCCACCATCACCTTCCAGAACTACTTCCGCATGTACAGCAAGCTGTCCGGTATGACCGGTACGGCCCTGACGGAGGAGGAGGAATTCGCCACCATCTACAAGCTGGATATCGTGGAGATCCCCACCAACCGTCCCGTCGCCCGTATCGACTATGAGGACAGCGTTTATAAGACCGAGAACGGCAAGTACCGCGCCGTCATCAAGCAGGTGAAGGAGTGCCACGCCAAGGGCCAACCTGTGCTGGTGGGTACGGTCTCCATCGAAAAGAATGAGCTGCTGGGCCACCTGCTGCAGCGCGAGGGCATCCAGTGCAACCTGCTGAACGCCAAGAACCACGAGCGCGAGGCCGAGATCGTGGCGCAGGCCGGTAAGTTCGGCGCCGTCACCGTGGCCACCAACATGGCCGGTCGTGGTACGGATATCATGCTGGGCGGCAACGCCGAGTATCTGGCCAAGAACGACCTGCGCAAGGCCGGTCTCTCCGACGAGCTGATCGCCGAGGCCACCGGCTACGCTGAGACCGATAATCAGGAGATTCTGGATGCCCGCAAGCTGTTTGCCGAGCGGCTCCAGAAGCACAAGGAGGAGATCTCCGGCGAGGCCGATCGTGTCCGTCAGGCCGGCGGCCTGTTCATCATCGGCACCGAGCGGCACGACTCCCGCCGTATCGACAACCAGCTGCGCGGCCGTGCCGGCCGTCAGGGCGACCCCGGCGAGACCCGGTTCTACATCTCTCTGGAGGATGATCTGATGCGCCTGTTCGGCGGCGAACGGATCACCAACATGATGGAGCGGCTCAACGTGGACGAGGATATGCCCATTGAGAACAAGCTCCTGACCAAGTCCATCCAGCAGGCCCAGACCACCGTGGAGAGCCGCAACTTCCAGACCCGTAAGTCGGTGCTGGAGTACGACGACGTGATGAACAAGCAGCGCGAGATCATCTACGGTCAGCGCAAGCAGGTGCTGGACGGCATGGACGTAAAGGTCACCATCATGAACATGATGTCCACCGCCATCACCAATCAGGTCAATTCCGCCTTCCTGTCGCAGCCCCATATTGACATGGCCCAGTGCAAGGAGCTGCTGCGGGGCGTGGAGGGCATCTACTTCCCCAAGTACACCGTGAAGATCACCGAGGAGGAGCTGCCCTCCCTGACCGCCGACGACCTGTCCCAGCGGTTCATCACCGCCGCCGCCGACTTCTACGAGAAGAAGGAGCAGGAGTTTACCTCCCCCGTCATGCGTGAGGTGGAGCGTGTGGTGCTGCTGCGGGTAGTCGACGAGTACTGGATGGAGCACATCGACGCCATGGACGATCTGCGTCAGGGCATCCGTCTGCGTGCCTACGCTCAGACCAACCCCGTTGATGCCTATAAGAAGGAAAGCCTTGAGATGTTCGAGGAGATGATCTCCGCCATTCAGGAGGAGACCGTCCGCCGCCTTTACAGCGTCCGCATCCAGCGCAACGAGGAGATCAAGCGCGAGCGGGTGGCCAGCGGCATGACCGAGAACGTGGGCGGCGACGGCACCGTCAAGAAGCAGCCTAAGAAGGTGGTCAAGATCGGCCGCAACGACCTGTGCCCCTGCGGCAGCGGGCTGAAGTGGAAGAAGTGCAACTGCAAGGAGTATCACTCCTGATTTCATACGAGCCAAACCGGGCGGCGGCTGATGTCGCCGCCCGAGGTTTCTCTCTGGCGCAGTCTGCACTCGTTTTGTAGGGGGCGATGCCCACATCGGCCCGCACGATGAACGAATATATCTGCGCTGCACGGCGGGGCGATGTGGGCATCGCCCCCTACGCCAATACAATGATCTCCCATCTATCCCCCGAAAGGAGCCTCACATGTTCCACACCAACACAAAAAACGGCATCACATACCTGACCGCCGATACCCTGTCCGGCGTATGCCACGGCTTTTCCACCCGCACCGGCGGCGTATCCCCCGCGCCGTGGGACAGTCTGAATCTCGGCGTGGGCCGGGGCGACGAGCTGACGCGGGTACAGGAGAACTACCGCCGGTTCTGCGCCGCGCTGGGCACGGACGTCAACCGGGTGGTGCTGTCCAAGCAGATACACGAGGATGTGGTGCGCCATGTCACTGAGGAGGACATCGGCAAAGGCCTGTGGCGCGACCGGGACTATCCCTCCGTGGACGGCATGGTCACCGACGTACCACATCTGCCGCTGGTGGTGTTCTCCGCCGACTGCAATGTGGTGCTGCTCTACGACCCCGTCCGCAGGGCCATCGGTGCCTGCCATGCCGGATGGCGCGGCACGGCGCTGGGCATCGCCGGAAAAACGGTGCGGGAGATGCAGCGTCTTTTCGGCTGCGACCCGACTGACATCCGTGCCGCTATCGGCCCTGCCATCGGCCAGTGCTGCTTCGAGACGGACGGCGACGTGCCGGAGGCCCTGCGTGCCGCGCTGGGCGGCGAGGCCGAGCCGTATATCACATGGAACGGCAGCAAGTATCACATTGACCTGAAATCCGTCAACGCCCTATGGCTGCGGAAGGCCGGTGTCTCCCGGATCGACGTCAGCGGCGACTGCACCGCCTGCCGTACCGATCTCTATTGGAGCCACAGAAAGCACGGCGGCGACCGGGGCAGTCAGATCGCCATGATCTCGCTGGTGGAGGATCCGTCATGAAAAAACGCTTTGCGGCGGCGCTGCTGGCCGCGCTGATGCTGCTCTCCCTTGCTGGCTGCGCCAGCTGGGACCCGGGCACCTACTCCAACGACCCCATGAGCGAGCTGTACGACTACTATCAGCCTGACGCGCCGGAGGAAACGCCCTCCCTTACCGCCTTTGTGCTGCCCTCTCTCAGCGGCGTAACGCTGGACCCCATCACCTGTCCCGACGGCATACAGCTGACGGTGGCGGCCCTGCTATACGAGCCGCTGTACCGCCTGACGCCGCAGTTTGAAACGGAGAACGTGCTGGCCCAGAGCGAGAGCTACGATGTCGAGACCTTCACCTATACCATCCGTCTGCGCAGCGGCGTCCGGTTCAGTGACGGCACGGCGTTGACGGCGCAGGACGTGGCCGCCACACTGCTGCGGGCCCAGCAGTCCCCCCGCTATGCCGCCCGGCTGACGGACGTGGTCTCCGTCACCGCCGCAGGCAGCGACGCCGTGACCATTCAGCTGGCGCAGGACCGCCGGAGCTTTACCTCCCTGCTGGATATCCCCATCGTCAAATCCGGCACAGAAGCGTCTGCTACGCCCACCGGCACCGGCCCTTACGCCAGAGAGGACGATACCCTGCGGCAGAACACCTTCTGGTGGCGCACGGCAGATTTGCCCTTTTCCGAGATCGGGCTGCTGTTCTATAAGAGCGAGGAGGCCGCGGCCTATGCCTTTTCCTCTCATGACGTGCAGCTGCTGGCCTGCGACCTGACATCCGCCA
The DNA here is from genome assembly GCA_900555735.1 of uncultured Eubacteriales bacterium. Lineage (GTDB taxonomy): Bacteria > Bacillota > Clostridia > Oscillospirales > Oscillospiraceae > Vescimonas. The sequence goes on from USMI01000032.1 coordinate 3,910, forward strand.
ACGGGAGCATCGCCTCCACCAGCGGCAGCTATACCGACGCAGATACCACCATTCTGCAATTTCTCGGCTTCAATATGTCCCGCAAGCTGTTTCAGGACGAGAACATGCGGCAGGCCATCGGCATGGCGGTGGATCGTGCCGCCATCGTCAGCGCCTACCTGATGGGACACGGCGCAGCGACTCAGTTCCCCGTGCATCCCGCCAGTGAGCTGTATCCCCGGTCGCTGGAAAGCACCTATAACGCCGCCGGCTGTGCCGCCGCCATGGCGGAGCTGAACATGGCCGACGGCGAGGGCGTCTATGACCTGACGCTGCTGGTCAACAGCGAGAACAGCTGCAAGGTCGCGGCGGCGCAGGAGATTGCGCAGGCGCTGAATCAGTATGATTTTAACGTTACCGTTCGCGCGCTGGATTGGGACGAGTACCTGACCGCCCTGTCCGAGGGCCGCTTCGATCTGTACTATGGCGAATGTAAGCTGACGGCGGACTGGGATGTCTCGGCGCTGCTGGCCACCGGCGGCAGCCTGAACTACGGCGGCTGGGCCGACCCGATACTGGACACGCAGCTGGCCGCCTGCCTTACCGCCAAGGACACTTACAGCCGCTCCACTGCGCTGGAAACGCTGTGCCGCCGTCTGCGTTCCCAGACGCCCATCGTCCCCATCTGCTTCAAGCGCACCTCCGTGTTGCTGCCCAATAACGCGGTGGACGCCATCACCCCCACCGCCGCCGATCCCTTCTATCAGCTGGAGAATTGGCACGTCAACTGGGACACGGCGGATACGAAAACAGATACAAAAAAATGAGTCGGCTAAAGCCGACTCATTTTTTTCGCATTTTAATACGTCCGGATCACGGCGCTGACCTTGCCCAGAATGGAGGCGTTGCGCCCGTCAATGGGGCTGTACGCATCGTTCTCCGGCATCAGCCACACCTGACCGTCCTTGCGCTTCAGGCGCTTCACCGTAGCCTCGTCCTCGATCAGCGCCACGATGATCTCGCCATTGTGGGCCTCGCGCTGCTGGTGCACCACCACAAGGTCTCCCGGCAGGATACCGGCATTCAGCATGGACTCGCCCCGCACACGCAGCGCGAAATACTCGCCGTCCCGTCCGCCGGTGTCGAAGGTCAGGTAATCCTCGATACACTCCTGTGCCAGAATGGGCGTGCCTGCCGCCACCGTGCCCACAATGGGCACGCGGCCCGCCGGAGGCTCGATCTCCTCCGCGGAAGGCGCCGCCGCAACAGCAGCCGGCGCGGGAGATGCCGGCTTTGTCAGCGTGATGGTGCGGCCCTTACGGCCCGACTTTTTGATCACGCCCAGCTCCTCCATGTGCTTCAGGTGAAAATGCACCGTGGACGGGGATTTCAGTCCCACGGCGACGCCGATCTCCCGGACGGAGGGCGGATAGCCCTGCTCCGCCAGCGTCCGCGCAATATAATCATAGATTTTCTGCTGCATTTTGGTCATCTGCGCCATATGCCACTCCTTTTCCCCTCGGTGCCTATACGATCACTACCAGTATACCACATGCCATCTTGTTTTGCAACATTTGTTCTAAAATAATTTTTTAATTTTTGCTTGCTTTTTAGCCTTGACTGTGGTAGTATAAATTTTACTGTGATAGGTATGTCTGTCGTTTGGACAGGCATGAAATAGTTTTGGAGGGTGTTCCGTATGCTTCTGTTTGTTATGATCCTGCAGCTGCTCGCTGCTTTGGCACTGATCCTGATCGTGCTGTTCCAGTCCGGTAAGAGTCAGGGTTTGTCCGGCGCCATCGGCGGTATTGCCGATTCCTACATGGCTAAGAGCAAGGCCCGTTCTCTGGACGCCAAGCTGGCCAAGAGCACCAAGTGGCTGGGCGCCGTGTTTGTCGTTCTGACGCTGGTTCTCAACTGCATGATCGCCGCCGGTCTGTAAGCCGTATTTGTCACCAGAATATCCCGATGCGTATGCATCGGGATATTTTTATTTGGCCTGCCGGTAGGTCGTGCCGCCCTCCGGCCGGATACCACGCAGCGCCAGCAGCTCCGCCACCGTTACGAACCGATAGCCCTGCTGCTGCAAATGGTCCACCGCCTGTAAGGCCGCCGACACGGAATTGAGATACCGGTCATGCAGCAGGATGATATCCCCATCCCCGGTATCCCGATAGATGATGTCCAGTATCTTTCCCGCGTCCTTGCTCTTCCAGTCCTCCGTATCCACCGACCAGTTGATGATCGGCACTGTCAGGGCGCTACTCTCCTCCTCGGACAGCAGGCCGTAGGGCGGGCGCACCCAGTAGTCCCCCTCCCCCAGAAGCTCCTGCAGCAGCTGGTCATTTTTCTGCATATCCTGCGCCGCTTCCTGAGCAGACAGCTTATCCAATTCCTTGTGGTCGTAGGAATGGTTGCCCACCTGATGGCCCTCGGCAGCCATGCGCGTCACGATATCCGGGTCCTTCACCACCTGACAGCCCACCACGAAGAAGGTGGCGTGAACGCCCCGCTCCTTCAGGCCGTCCAGCAGTTGGGGCGTGCAGCGGGGCGACGGGCCGTCATCGAAGGTCAGGGCCACATATTTGATATTCTCCACCTCCGCCGGGCTGTTGGCCGCTGCGGCTCTTTCCGGCAGCGACGCACCGGCGCAGGCTGTCAGCAACAGCAGCGCCGTCAGCAAAGTGCAGATCCTCCGCTTCATCCCATCACCTCCCCACAGTATATGCGGAGGATGCAGGCAAACAGAACAGGGCAGGGGTCCTCCCCTGCCCTGTTTCTTTATTCGCCAGTCGCGTTTTGGAGCATATCCGTAATGTCCACCCGTGCCTCATAGTACATCTCATTCTGTGTGACATAGCCGTAGAAGGACAGATAGGCCTCCGACACATTCTCCCAGCCGAAGCCCTCGTCGGTGTAGCCGTACTGCCAGCTGCTGTCCCCCATGTTGTCCTCATACCATGTGTAGGTATACAGCTCGCTGCCGTCCTCATACCGGACATACAGCTCCGGCGTCCATGTCGGCTCCTTCTCCCAATGCACCGTCGCCAGCAGCTGCCGCTCTGCGTCGATGCCGACGGAATCCACCCACACCGGCTGGTCGTCCAGCACAAACTGCTCGCCCGGCGCGTAGTAAAATACATAGTCGTCGGTGATCTCCTGCGCAGGCTCCTCGACCTGTACCGGAACGTTAGAACTTCCCTCAGACGTATGCGCTGAGCTGATCAGTCCGGCCACCACGATAAACACTGCCACCAGCACCACGGCCAGCCCGACAAGCTTTCTGGTGGTCAGCTCTCCGCCGCCGCGGCGGACGGTCGGCTCGTCGCTTTCGTGAGCGATCTCATGCTCATAGCAGTCCTTCCGCTGCCGGTTGGCGCCGCTCTGCCGCTGGAACTGCTGCTCGTTCAGCAGTTCCGCGTTGCCCTCCTCGTCGAAATCCACCCGAAGGCGGCTGGATGGCTTGTTATACGCGCCGCAATGGGGACACAGATCACTCTCGTGATAGCTGTATCGTTTGCCGCAGGACTTACATTTGATACTTGACATGATCTTCTCCTTTTACCACCGTGCCACGGACAGGATCAAGAACAGCACGAAGGCCAGCACCCCCAGCAGCACCTTGCCGCCCTCCGGCATCTCGCCGTCCTGATTTCTGCGGAAGTAACCGCTGAACCGCTTTAGCTGCTCCGTCAGCTGTTGGTTATCCAATCCGGGGATCCGCACCTGACGGGCGGCACCCTCGTGACATTCCTTCTGCTCATAGCAATCCTTCCGCTTCCGCCCCGCCGCGCTCTGCTGCAAAAACTGCCGTTCATTCAGCAGCTCCGCGTTGCCGTCCTTGTCAAAATCCACCCGCATACGGCTGGATGGACGGTTATACGCGCCGCAGTGGGGGCACAGGTCGCTCTCATGATAGCTGTACCGCCGCCCGCAGGCTTTGCATTTGATGCTGGCCATCGTCGTTCCCCTCCCTTATCGACACCACGCTTCCAGATCCTCGCTCAATGGAAAATATGCCCTGAACCGGTCAACAATCTCTTTCTCCCGGCTGATCAGCAGCGTATAGCTGCTGTCAAAGGGCACGATCTCAAACCGTGCCAGCGGGTTCTGTACCTCGACCGGCAGCCGCCACAGTGCATTGTTGTTATCGCGGGCGTTGGGCAGCGGATATTCCAGCGCCTGCTCTTCTGTGACAGTCTTATCAAAGGCGGACAGCACGGCCCATATCCACTGGGGGTTATGGTATTTCCGCTGTAACGCCGTCAACTCGCTGCCGCTCATCCAGCAGTAGTTGTACTGCAGCTCCGGAATATCCACATTGCACTCGCAGTCGGTGATCAGCCAGTTATAGTTCTCCTGAATATTCCCCAGCGCGGCGAAGACCCGATCCAGATTTGTATATCCCACCTCGCCCTTCGCCAGAATCGCTCCATAATGCATCATCGTCTATCCCTCATTTCTCATACAAAGTATGCCATACAGCAGCGGCATTGTCCAGCAAGTTGAAGTTGCGTTTCGGTTTTTTCGCCAAATCCGCCGCAACTTGAAGTTTACATGCCGTAGGGGCCGACGTCCCCGACGGCCCGCTCCTGTATTTTCAGTATACCATATTCCCCAGCGCCTTGGCAACGGTGAGGGGGAGAGTTTAGCGCTTGCGAGCGCGAGTTGTATTCTTAACGCCCCGACAGATTGCCACGCCAGTGTGAGCACTGCTCGCAATGACATTGTAGGGGCCGACGACTCTGTCGGCCCTGTCAAAAATGGTACGTTCATCGTTCGGGCGGACAGAGTCGTCCGCCCCTACGGAGTCACTTCGTAGGGCGGGGTGACCATACCCCGCCACACAATAATAACACCACCTACAACATAAAAAAAAGCCCTTTGCTATGGCGGCTGAGCCATAGCAAAGGGCTTTTTTGATTGAGAAGATCGACTTACTTCACCAGCTCGATGATAGCGGTCTCGGCAGCATCGCCGCGGCGGACGCCGGTGCGGATGATGCGGGTATAACCACCGTTGCGATCGGCATATTCAGGAGCGATCTCCTTGAACAGCTTCATGGCAACAGACCTTTTGGTGATGAAGCTCAGTGCCTGACGATAGGCAGCCAGATCACCCTTCTTGCCCAGGGTAATCATCTTTTCAGCCATGGGCTTGATCTCCTTGCAACGGGTAATGGTGGTCTCCATACGGCCGTTTTCCAGAAGATCGGTGACCTGCTGACGGAGCATCGCCATACGCTGATCGGTAGTCTTACCGAGCTTACGAGTTCCGGGCATGTTACGTTTCCTCCTTGATAGGATGTTAGTTGTTTTCCTCGCTGGCGAGGGACAGTCCCATCATAGCCAGCTTGTTGATGACTTCCTCCAGAGACTTGCGTCCCAGATTGCGCACCTTCATCATCTCGTCCTCGGTCTTGGAGATCAAGTCCTCGACGGTATTGATATTGGCGCGCTTGAGGCAGTTGAAGCTGCGGACGCTGAGATCCAGCTCCTCGATGGTCAGCTCCAGCACCTTGTCCCGCTGATCGGTGGCCTTTTCCACCACGGTGGACTTGTCGCCCAGCGTGTCGGACAGGTCGGTGAACAGCACGAAGTGGTCGCACAGGATCTTGGCGCCCAGAGACACCGCATCGCGGGCAGAGATGGTGGAATCGGTCCACACCTCCAGCGTCAGCTTATCATAATCGCTGGACGCGCCCACGCGGGTATTCTCCACGGTGTAGTTGACCTTATACACAGGGGTATAAATGGAGTCAATGGGGATCACGCCGATAGCGGCGGGACGCAGGGCCTTGTTCTTGTCAGCGGAAACGTATCCCCGGCCGTGGCTCAGGGTAATCTCCATGCTGAGGGTGGCGCCCACATCCAGAGTGGCGATCTGAAGATCGGGGTTGAGGACTTCCACCTCACCGTCGTTCTTGATATCGCCGGCTGTCACAACACAGGGACCCACCGCCTCGATAAAGACGGTCTTGGTGCCCTCGCAGTGCAGCTTGGTCAGCAGCTTCTTGATGTTCAAAACGATCTCTGTCACGTCCTCTTTCACACCGGGAATGGTGGAAAACTCGTGCTGCACGCCAGCGATCTTGATGCTGGTGGCCGCCGTGCCGGGCAGAGAAGAAAGCATGATGCGGCGCAGCGCATTGCCCAACGTCGTACCGTAGCCGCGCTCCAGGGGTTCGATCACATATTTGCCATAGGAAGCATCACCAGGTGTCTCAACACACTCGATCTGAGGCTTCTCAATTTCGATCATGCAGTACCCTCCTTCAAATTCATGTGGCGATACGGGTAGTCCCGTACATTCGTGGTTGCTTCGTTGTGAGGGTCAGTTCCCCGATTACTTGGAGTACAACTCGACGATGAGGTGCTCCTCGATGGGCATATCAATGTCCTCACGAGCGGGCATCTGCAGTACAGTACCCTTCAGCGCGTTCTTGTCGCGCTGGAGCCACTGGGGTACGTTGACCATGGGAGCATCCTCTGCGGTCAGGCGCTTGAAGCAGGCGGCGCTGCGGCTGCCTTCCTTCACCTCGATCACATCACCCACGCGGACCAGATAGGAAGGAATGTTGACCTTCTGGCCGTTGACGGTGAAGTGAGCGTGGCTGACCAGCTGACGGGCCTCGCGGCGGGTCATGGCAAAGCCCAGACGATACACCACGTTGTCCAGACGGCGCTCCACCAGCGTCAGCAGGTTCTCGCCGGTCTTGCCGGGCATGGCGGAAGCCTTCTCATAGTATGCATGGAACTGCTTTTCCAGAATACCATAGACGAACTTCACCTTCTGCTTCTCGTTCAGCTGGATGGCATATTCGCTCTTTTTCTTTCTCATCTGACCGCCGGGGTTGCGCTTGGTCTCCTTCTTGGAGTAACCCATAACGGCAGGAGAGATACCCAGCGCCTTGCAGCGCTTGGCGATAGGCTGCATATTCTTAGCCATATTCTAATGATCCTCCTTATTCCGATTACACACGACGACGCTTGGGCGGGCGGCAGCCGTTGTGAGGAATGGGAGTGACGTCCTTGATCATGGTCACTTCCAGACCCACGGCCTGCAGCGCGCGGATAGCGGCCTCACGACCCTGACCGGGGCCCTTGACGAAGACCTCGACGGTCTTCAGGCCGTGCTCCATGGCGGCCTTGGCGGCGGTCTCAGCGGCGCTCTGTGCGGCGAAGGGAGTGGACTTCTTGCTGCCACGGAAACCCAGGCCGCCGGAGGAGGCCCAGCTCAGGGCATTGCCCTGAGAGTCAGTGACGGTCACCATGGTGTTGTTGAAGGAAGAACGGATATGGACCTGGCCTTTTTCAATGTTCTTCTTTTCGCGGCGACGGCGGATAACCTTCTTGCCTTTTACATTAGCTGCCATAATCTACTCTTCCCTCCTTTACTTCTTCTTGTTAGCGATGGTCTTCTTGGGACCCTTGCGGGTACGTGCATTGGTCTTGCTGCGCTGGCCGCGAACGGGCAGGCCGCGGCGATGACGCATACCGCGATAGCAGCCGATCTCAGTCAGACGCTTGATGTCCAGCGCCACCTGACGGCGCAGGTCACCCTCCACCACATAGCTCTGGTCGATGGCTTCACGAAGCTTGGCTTCGTCGGCCTCGGTCAGATCCTTCACGCGGGTGTCGGGGTTGATACCAGTCTGCGCCAGGATGTCCTGCGCGCTCTTTCTGCCAATACCGTAGATATAGGTCAAACCGATCTCGATTCGCTTATCCTTGGGCAGGTCAATACCGGCAATACGTGCCATACTCTTAAAGCACCTCCACTTTTCTAGTTAGCCCTGACGCTGCTTGTGCTTGGGATTCTCGCAGATGACCATGACACGGCCTTTGCGGCGGATCACTTTGCACTTCTCGCACATGGGCTTCACGGACGGTCTTACTTTCATTTTGATAAACCTCCTACTTACTACGCCAGGTAATCCGGCCACGGGTCAGATCGTAAGGAGACATTTCCACTGTCACCTTGTCACCGGGCAGAATCCTGATGAAGTTCATTCTGAGCTTTCCGGAAATATGCGCTAGGATGGTGTGTCCATTTCCAATGTCTACCTGGAATGTGGTGTTGGGCAGCGACTCGACGACGACGCCCTCCACTTCAATCATGTCGGATTTTGCCAAGTTTCTATCCCTCCTGGTCTTGATTACCGCCGACATATGCGGCGATGGCTCTACGAAGCTCACTATTTGTGATTTTTTCGCTGCTTCTGATCTTTTCAGCGACGGCGCTGTCACTTTCGCACACGAACTGCACATGGCGGGTCCGCTTGCGCTTGGGTGACTCCAGACGCCTGCGCTTCCCATCCGCCAGCAGGAGGAAGTCCTCCTCCGTCGCAAGTACGAAGAAGTAGCTTCCCGCGTCCCTGCCGGCGATTGATCTTACGATGTTGGATTTGGCAATGTCCATAGGCGTTACACCAGGGAATCGGAGGCGTCCGTCAGAAGCTCCGGATCGCCGTCAGTGATCAGAATGGTGTTCTCATAATGGGCGGCGTTTTTGCCGTCCGCCGTTTTGACGGTCCAGCCGTCGGACATCTGGCGGATGGCGGCGCTGCCGGCGTTGACCATGGGCTCTACCGCGATGGTCATGCCCCGCAGCAGCCGGGGACCGTGGCCGGGGTTGCCGAAGTTCGGCACCTCGGGGCTTTCATGCATCCTCCGGCCGATGCCGTGACCGACATACTCCCGAACGATGCTGTAGCCGTGGCTCTCGGCGTATTCCTGAACGGCATGGGAGATATCGCTGAGGCGATATCCCTCCCGCGCGAACTTGATGCCCTCGAAGAAGGACTGCTGGGTCACGCGGATCAGATCCAGGACCTCGTCGGACACCTGCCCGCAAGGGTAGGTGCCGGCGCAGTCGCCATGGAAGCCGCCGATGTAGGCGCCTACGTCCACGCTGACGATATCGCCCTCGCGCAGCACCCGCTTACCGGGGATGCCGTGGATGATTTCGTCGTTGACGCTGACGCACACACTGGCGGGATAGCCGTTGTAGTTCAGGAATGAGGGGACCGCACCCTGAGACTTGATAAAGTGATACACTGCCTTGTCAATTTGTTGGGTTGTTACGCCGGGTTTTACCATTTCCCGTGCCAGAGCACGGGCAGCCGCGGTAATTTTTCCCGCCCGGCGCATCAGTTCGATCTCGTGCTCGGATTTCAGGGTTATCATACGCTCAGCACCCCAAAACCTTCAAGATCGCCTGTGTCGTCTCCTCCACAGTGGGATAGTCGTCCACAGTTTTCAGAATCCCCCGGGCCTCGTAGAAACCCTTGAGAGGCTCTGTCTCTTTATGATAAACCGCCAGACGGTCTCTGACCGTCTCGGGGTCATCATCCTTGCGCTGCTTCAACGCGCCGCCGCACACATCGCACACACCTTCCTTTTTGGGAGGGATGTTGACGATATGATAGCTGGCGCCGCAGTTTTCGCAGACACGGCGGCCGCCCATGCGCTCGACGATCTTCTCGTCGGGCACTTCCAGCGCCACCACGGCGTCGAATCTGATACCTGCCTGCTCCATGGCCTCGGCCTGCGCGATCGTGCGGGGCACGCCGTCCAGAATGTAGCCGTTGGCGCAGTCAGCCTCCTGCAAGCGCTCATTGATGATGCCAATGATGACTTCATCGGGCACCAGCTTGCCGGCATCCATGTACTCCTTGGCCTTCAGGCCGGTGGGAGTGCCATTCTTGACGGCGGCACGCAGGATGTTTCCGGTGGAGATCGTAGGGATCCCCAGCACCTTCTTGATAATGTCCGCCTGTGTGCCCTTACCGGCACCAGGAGCGCCTAAAAGGATCAGTTTCATTGTGACACCTCTTATTCCAGGAAGCCCTTATACTGACGCATCAGCATCTGGGATTCCAATGCCTGTACGGTCTCCAGAGCAACGCCCACCACGATGATGACGGAGGTGCCGCCGATGGACAGAGCAGAAACGTTGACGACCTTGCCGATGATGAGGGGCAGGATAGCCACGATGCCCAGATACACGGCGCCAAACAGGGTCACCTTGTTGAGGACCTTCCGGATGAAGTCGGACGTGGGCTTACCGGGGCGGAAGCCGGGGATGAAGCCGCCGTTCTTCTTCAGGTTGTTGGAGATCTCAATGGGGTTGAACTGGATGGTTGCATAGAAGTAGCTGAAAGCAATGATCATCAGGAAGTAGAAGATCATGTAGATCACGGAAGACGTGTCGATGGCCTTCAGGAAACCATACCAGAAGGTACCTTCCTCAGGCTGCTTCAAGAAAGCGGCGATGGTGGAAGGGATCATGGCAATGGACTGGGCGAAGATGATGGGCAGAACGCCGGACATGTTCACCTTCATGGGAAGGCTGGATGCCTGACCGCCGTACATCTTGCGGCCAACCTGCCGCTTGGCATACTGAACAGGGATACGACGCTCGGCGCCGTTGACCCAGGTGATCAGAACGATCAGCGCCAGCATGCCAACCGCCACCAGCAGCACTGCCCACCACTTGGTGGGATCGCTGCGGACGTAGCTGATACCGGTGCCCACCATGTTCGGCACACGGGACAGAATGCCCGCGAACAGGATGATGGAGATACCGTTGCCGATGCCGAACTCGGTGACCTGCTCGCCCATCCACATGACGAAGGAGGAGCCGGCGATGAAGGAGACGATGATGACCAGTGCGGGCCAGATGCCGGTATTGGTCAGGATGTCTGCGTTCTTCATCAGCGCGTAGTAGCCCCAGCCCTGCAGGATGGCAATGGCCACGGTGGCGTAACGGGTGATGGACTGGATCTTCTTCTTGCCCTCTTCGCCGCCCTCCTGCGCCATACGCTGCAGGGAGGGGATGGCGATGGTCAACAGCTGGATGATGATGGAGCTGTTGATGTAGGGCTGCACGCCCAGAGCAAAGACGGTCGCCTGCGCGAACGCGCCGCCGGACATCACGTTATACAGACCCAGCACGGTGGTGCTCAGCTGATCCATATAGGTGGTCAGCATTTCTGTATCCACGTAAGGAACGGGGATGGCGTTACCGATACGGAAGATCAGCAGGATCAGCGCCGTGAACACGATCTTCTTACGCAGCTCGGGGATGGCCCACGCTTTTTTGATCGTCTGGATCACTTAGATCACCTCTGCCTTTCCACCGGCTGCTTCGATCGCTTCCTTAGCAGCCTGG
>USMI01000033.1 GCA_900555735.1 uncultured Eubacteriales bacterium
GCTACGCCTCCGCCGCCAAGTATATCGCCACCTCCATGATGGAGGTCTATCAGGACGCACACGTCTATGATACCGGCATGATCGTGGTGATGGAGATCATGGGCCGTCACGCCGGTTGGCTGACCGCCGCCGCCGTGCTGGCCAGCGGCTCCGATGCCGTCATCATGCGCCACCCCGAAGCTATCCGCACCATCGCCGCCATGATCGGCGCATTGGTCTGACGCGGAAAGGAGGAACCAAACAATGGCTGTTAAAGGTTTAGATATTTTCAAGCTGTCTCCCAAGAAGAACTGCAAGGAGTGCGGCGTTCCCACCTGTATGGCATTCTGCATGAAGGTGGCTCAGGGCGCTCTGCCCATCGAGAAATGTCCCTATATGTCCGACGAGGCCATCGCCCTGCTGAGCGAGGCTACCGCGCCTCCCATGAAGGCCATCGAGGTGGGCGGCATGAAGCTGGGCGGCGAGACCGTCATGATGCGTCATGAAAAGACCTTCGTCAACCGCAACCGCTTTGCCGTGTCCCTGTGCACCTGCATGGACGACGCCGCTGTGGACGCCAAGCTGGCCGAGATGAAGGCCGTGGATTACGAGCGTATCGGCGAGCGTGAGTATGTGGAGTTCCTGCTGGTCCACGACGGCGGCGACGGCGCCCGTCTGGCCGAGCTGTGCAAGAAGGCTGCCGCTGCCGAGCGTGCCGTCATCATCGACACCGACAGCGTGGATAACGCCAAGCTGGCGCTGGCCGCCATCGGCGACACCAAGCCTCTGCTGAACGGCGCCAATAAGGATAACTACGAGGCCATGAGCGCTCTGGCCGTGGAGGCCGGTGTGGTGCTGGGCGTCAAGGGCGCCGATCTGGCCGAGATCCACGACACCGTGGCCGCGCTGGAGAAGCTGGAGAACAAGAATCTGGTCATCGACGTGACCGGCGCCACCATCAAGGAGACCTTCGCCAACGCCGTGCTGGTGCGCCGCACCGCCCTGAAGGACGGCGACCGTACCTTCGGCTATCCCTCCATCGTCAATCTGGCCAAGCTGTGCCACGGCGACGTACATATGGAGACTGCGCTGGCGTCCCTGTTCACCATGAAGTACGGCTCCATCGTTGTCATGGAGACCATGCGCTATGCTGAGGCGCTGCCTCTGTACGGCCTGCGCCAGAACGTGTTCACCGATCCTCAGAAGCCCATGAAGGTGGAGCCGGGCATCTATCCCATCAACGGTGCGACCCCCGACGATCCCTGTGCCCTGACCGTGGACTTTGCCCTGACCTACTTCCTGGTATCCGGCGAGCTGGAGCGCTCCAAGGTGCCCGTAAACCTGCTGATCACCGATGCATCCGGTATGTCCGTGCTGACCGCGTGGGCCGCCGGTAAGTTCTCCTCCGGCTCCATCAAGAAGTTCTTTGACGAGTACGATATCGCCGGTAAGATCAACAACCGTACCCTCATCATCCCCGGCAAGGCTGCCGTGATGAAGGGCGACATTCAGGATAAGCTGCCTGACTGGAACGTGGTGGTCGGTACCCGCGAGGCCGTGGAGCTGGTGAAGTACCTGCGCGACGGCGAGTACATCAAGGCCGCCGAGGCTGTCGCCGCCTCCAAGAAGCCCGCCGAGGAGAAGAAGGTCGTGGACGCGGACGCTCCTCTGGACTTCGAGAAGATCTCCATGTCCATCCCCAAGATCGACGTGGTGGATATGGGCGTCACCTACAAGCAGCGCGACCCCAACTCCCCCAAGTTCGTCACCATCGGCGAGCGCATCCACTGCATCAGCCCCGTGATCCGCGAGGCCATGAACACCATGAACCCCGAGCCCATCCTGAAGCGTGCCGCCGAGCAGATCAAGGCCGGTGCTACCTATCTGGACGTCAACATCGGCCCTGCCGAGTCCAACGGCCCCGAGCTGATGACCTGGGCGGTCAAGCTGCTGCAGGAGAACTTCAACAACGTGCCTCTGGCCCTCGATACCGCCAACAAGAAGGCCATCGAAGCCGGTATCCACGTCTATAACCGCACCAACGGCAAGCCCATCGTCAACTCCGCCGATGCCGGTTCCCGTATCTCCAACATCGATCTGGCCGCCGCCAACGACGCCATCGTTATCGCCCTGTGCTCCGCCGACGGTATCGCCAAGGATAACGAGGAGCGCATGATGCACTGCCACCACATGCTGGAGCGCGGCCTGAGTCTGGGCATGGACGCTTCCGACCTGTGGTTTGACCCCCTGTTCCTGGTGGTCAAGGGCATGCAGGATAAGCAGATGGACGTGCTGAACGCCATCAAGATGTTCGCCGACGAGGGCCTGAAGTCCACAGGCGGCCTGTCCAACAACTCCAACGGCGCCCCCAAGGCTGTCCGTCCCATTCTGGACTCCACGCTGGTGGCCATGGCCATGATGCAGGGTCTGACATCCGCTATCGTCAACCCCAACGACCTGCGCCTGATGGAGACCATCAAATCCTGCGATATCTTCAAGAACCACGTGCTGTATTCCGACAGCTATCTGGACGAGTAATTCCACAGATTTCTTTTCCCGCCGCCGCATCGCGGCGGCGGGAAAAGAAATCCCCGGCGTTTCTCCGCCTTGGGACGGAGGGAGAAAGTGTTGCATATTCTATAAATTTGAAATAGGAGGATCAACATTATGAGCGTATTGACCGACCTGATCTATGGTGGTTCCAACGCCGTGGCCGGCCTGACGGAAGGTGCCGTCAACGACGCGATCGCCAAATACGGCGCAGACAAGGAGATCGCATTCCCTGATACCGCATACTATTTCCCTACCATTTACGCCGCCACCGGCGTGAAGGTGAAAACACTGGGCGACCTGCCCGCCTGCGTGGGCGTGCTGAAAAGCCTGATTACCAATCAGGAGGATCTGGGTCAGGCGCTGAACGCGGGCCTTGCCACCGCCGTGGGCGCTGAAATTCTCGAGGGCCTGAAGTTTGTGGAGCCCAAGGACGCCTACGAGGAGGCGACGGTTCCCGGCATCGGCTTCGTCCCCGATCCCATCATCCGTTCTCTGGGCGTGCCTCTGGTCACCGGCGATATCCCCGGTGTGGCCGTGGTGCTGGGCAAGGCCGAGAACCCTGAGGACGCCGTGAAGGTGGTCAAGGACTATCAGTCCAAGGGCATCATGACCTTCATGGTGGGCGACGTCATCGAGCAGTGCGCCGAGGGCGGCGTGAAGATGGGTCTTGAGTTCCGCGTGATCCCGCTGGGTCATGACGTGACCGCCGTCATCCACGTTGTCACCGTGGCCATCCGCGCGGCGCTGATCTTCGGCAACGTGCAACCCGGCGACCTGCCCGGCCTGCTGGCCTATACCAAGGAGCGCGTGCCCGCTTTCGTCAACACCTTCGGCGCCATCGACAGCGTGGTGGTCTCCGCCGGTGCCGGCGCTATCGCGCTGGGCTTCCCCGTGGTGGTGGACATCGATCTGGGTGAGAATCAGGTGCCCGGCGCGCTGGAGTCCGTGCTGGATCACGGCGAGACCGTGAAGCGCTCTCTGGAGCTGCGCAACATCAAGATCAAGTCCAAGGAGCTGCCCATCCCCGTGGCCTTCTCCGCTGCGTTCGAGGGCGAGATCATCCGCAAGGCCGACGTGAAGGCCGAGTTCTGGTCCGCCAAGAACCCCACCTGCGAGCTGGTTTTGATGAAGGACGCCGACGAGGTGGAGGATCACAAGATCACGCTGATCGGCCCGGACATCGACTCCGGCGATCTGGAATATGCCATGGGCACCTTTATCGAGGTGTACGGCAAGAAGATGCAGCCCGACTTCGAGTCTGTCATCGAGCGTAAGATCCACGCATGGTTCAACTACATGGAGGGCGTGATGCATACCGGCCAGCGCAATCTGCTGCGCGTCCGCGTGTCCAACGACGCCTTTGACAAGGGCCTGCGCATGAAGGACTTCGGCGAGGTGCTGTACCATATGATTATGGACGAGTTCGACGCCGTTGTGGATAAGTGTCAGATCACCCTGATCACCGACGCGGCCGAGACCAAGAAGCTGCTGGATGAGCAGGCAATGCCCCGCTACAACATGCGTGACGACCGTCTTGCCTCCATGTCCGACGAGTCCGTGGATCAGTTCTATACCTGCATCCTGTGCCAGTCCTTCGCCCCCGCCCACTGCTGCGTGGTCACGCCTGAGCGTCTGGGCCTGTGCGGCGCTGTGTCCTGGCTGGATGCCAAGGCCACCTATGAGCTGAACCCCAACGGCCCGTCCCAGCCCATCGAAAAGACCGGCTGTCTGGACGAGCGCACCGGCTCCTATGAGTCCGTCAACGAGACCGTGAAAAATGCCACGCACGGCGCGGTGGAGTCCGTCACTCTGTACTCCATTCTGGAGGATCCCATGACCTCCTGCGGCTGCTTCGAGTGCATCTGCGGCATCGAGCCCATGTCCAACGGCTTCATCGTGGTGAACCGCGAGTACAGCGGTACCACCCCCGTGGGCATGACCTTTGGCGAGCTGGCCTCCTGCACCGGCGGCGGCGTTCAGACCCCCGGCTATATGGGCCATGGCCGCCACTTCATCTCCTCCAAGAAGTTTATCCACGCCGAGGGCGGCATCGAACGTATCGTGTGGATGCCCAAGGAACTGAAGGACGATGTGGCGCCCCGCCTGAACAAGACCGCCAAGGAGCTGTATGGCATCGACAACTTCAGCGACATGATCGCCGACGAGACCATCTGCACCGACTGCGATGAGCTGATGAACTTCCTGACGGAGAAGAATCATCCCGTGCTGGGCATGGAGCCCCTGATGTAACCAAACCCCTCTGTGAGGGCGGTATCCGCCGCCCTCACAGGAAAACGCGACCCCAAGGAGAACGATATGTATCAGGTCATCTTTACCTTTGAAAACGGCGCGACGCCGGTAACGGCCACCGCCGCCCCCGGCGAAACGCTGCTGGAAACGGCCCGTGCCGCCAATGTGGCCATCGACGCGCCCTGCTCCGGCAACGGCTCCTGCGGCAAGTGCCGCGTGAAGCTGCTGGAGGGCACCGTGGAGGGCTTACAGACCAGCCACATCACCGATGAGGACTACGCCGCCGGTTGGCGTCTCAGCTGTGCCAGCAAGGTCAGCTCCGACGTGACCGTGATGGTGCCGGACATCGCCTCCGCCTATCAGAGCCGCATGAAGACCGCGGATCTGTCCACCGGCGAGGAGGTGGCCATCTTCACCCGGCTGGAGGAGGATCTGAAGGCGGCGGGCGTGGATTTCAGCAACGACTTTGTGGAGACGGAGGTCACCATGGAGGAGCCCACGCTGGAGGACACCATGCCCGATACCGAGCGGCTGACCATGGCGCTGGAGGCAGCGCTGGGCTGTGAGAAGGTGTGCCTGAGCTATCCCACGGTACATAAGCTGGCGCGGGTGCTGCGTGAAAGCGGCTTCCATGTGGCCGTGGCCGGTACGCTGAAAGACGGCGTATTTCAGGCCATGGACGTGCGGAATGCCAATGAGCCCCAGCCCATGTGCGGCCTTGCCATCGACATCGGCACCACCACCGTTTCGGCGGTGATCACCGACCTGAAAACCGGCAAACTGCTGGCCAAGGGCAGCGGCGGCAACGGCCAGATCCGCTACGGCGCGGACGTCATCAACCGCATCGTGGAGCAGGGCCGGCCCGGCGGCGTGGAGCGCCTGCAGAAGGCTATCGTGGAGGAGACCCTCCAGCCCCTGACGCGGGCCCTGTGCGCCAGCGCCAAGGTGGACGCCGACCGCATCCTGCGGTGCTGCGTGGCCTCCAACACCACCATGAACCATCTGCTGCTGGGCGTGGACGCCGATCCCGTCCGCATGGAACCCTACATCCCCACCTTCTTCCACTGGGACGGCCTGAAGGCCGGTGACATCCGGTTTGTGACCAATCCCGACGCCAAGGTGGTGCTGGCGCCCAATATCGGCTCCTATGTGGGCGGCGATATCACCGCCGGTACGCTGACCAGCCGCATCTGGGACAAGGACGAGTTCTCCCTGTTCATCGACCTTGGCACCAACGGCGAGATCGTGTTCGGCAACCGGGACTTTATGATGTCCTGCGCCTGCTCCGCAGGCCCCGCCTTTGAGGGCGGCGACATTTCCTGCGGTATGCGGGCCACCGACGGCGCGGTAGAGGCCGTGACCATCGACCGGGAGACGCTGGAGCCTATCCTGTCCATCGTGGGCAAGGCCGGCCAGAAGCCGGTGGGCATCTGCGGCAGCGGCATCATCGACGTGATCGCCGAGCTGTACCGCACCTCCGCCATCTCCGCCAAGGGACACTTTGTGCGGGAGAATCGCCGTATCCTCCGGGATGAGCACGGCATGGGGCGCTACGTGCTGGCCTTCAGCAACGAGAGCGACACCGGCCGGGAGATCGCCATTACCGAGGTGGATATCGAGTGCTTCATCCGGGCCAAGGGCGCCATCTTCTCCGCTATCCACATTATGCTGTCCTCGTTGGATATGGACGTGTCCGTGCTGGAGCATATCTACGTGGCGGGCGGCATCGGCAGCGGCATCAACATGGAGAACGCCGTGCGCATCGGCATGTTCCCGGATGTGGACCGTGAACTGTTCCAGTATATCGGCAACTCCTCGCTGGCGGGCGCTTACGCGCTGGTGCTGTCCAACGCGGCGGAGGAGAAGGTTCACGAGCTGGCCAGCAACATGACCTATCTGGAGCTGTCCACCGAGCCGAAGTACATGGAGGAATTCGTGGCGGCCTGCTTCCTGCCCCATACCAACAAGGAGCTGTTCCCGTCCAGCGTACAGGAGTGACCGATGGAGATACAAAACAACAAAGAAGAGGTGCCGTTTTCCCATTATCTGGCACTTTTTGAGAAGCTTGACCCGCAGGAGGCGGCAAAGCGCTGCGGCGTGTCCTTTGCGGACGGCTGCTTTACGGTACAGCTGCTGAACAGCACCTACCGTATCGCGTGGCCGGAATACGCCATCACGGCGGATCGGGAGGAGGCCTTTGCGCTGACGAACCTGCCCTGCCAGACCTTTTTGCTGCGGTATCTGCTGGAGGGACGGCAGGCGGCACTGTCGCTGGGCTATAAGACCTTCCGGGAAATGCCCTGGGGCGAGCTGTACATCACGCCCTATACGGGCCGCTGCCTGACACGGGCGGCCTTCACCTTCGGCACCCAAGTGGCCAATTTCGCCGCCGCCTGTGAGCGGATGGGCGGAGAGAAGCTGTCCCACGGCGACGCGGGCTATGGCTTCGGCTTTCTGGGGGGCTACCGGATGCAGATCATGATCTACGCCGGGGACGAGGAATTCCCGCCCTCCAGCCAGATCCTGTACTCCGACAATTTTGCCTCCGGCTTTTCGGCGGAGGACCGCGTGGTGGCGGGAGACATTCTGATCTCCGCCATCCGACAAGAGATGAAAAGGAAATAAATAGAATGAGCTTTACCTATCTGAACCTGCAGGGCAAGCTGGAGCATGTGGATGTGACGGCTGAGGATATCGACCGCCAGCTGCAGCGGCTTTTGCAGGCCAATCCCCGCATTATCCCCGTCACCGGCCGCGCCGCGGCGCTGGGCGACGAGCTGGTGCTGGACTACGCCGGATTTTCCGAGGGCGTCCAGTTCCCCGGCGGCACCGCCGAGAAGCAGACCCTGACGCTGGGCAGCGGCATGTTTATCCCCGGCTTCGAGGAGCAGCTGGTGGGCACCAACATCGGCGACGATGTGACCGTCACCGTTACGTTTCCCACCGAGTATCACGCTCCGGAGCTGGCGGGCAAGCCCGCCGAGTTCCGCTGCCATGTCCACGAGATCCGCACCCACTCCAGCTATGAGCTGGACGATACCTTCGCCAAGGAGATCGGCCAGTGCGACACCATGGAGCAGATGCGCGAGAACATGGGCAAGGCCCTGCAGGACTACTATAACGAGCGGGCCGAGCAGGAGCTGCGCTGGCAGCTGATGCATCAGGCCGCTGCCACCGTGGAGGAGCAGCCCTCCGACGAGGAGCTGGACCGCATGGTGGAGGCCCAGATGGAGACGCTGACGGCCCAGCTGGCCCAGAAGGGCCTGACGCTGGAGGCCTATTGCCAGTTCACCGGCAGCGACGAGAAGAAGCTGCGGGAGGATATGCGTCCCGACGCGCTGGAGGCCTTCCGCACCCAGAAGGCGGTGGAGAAGATCGCCCAGCTGGAGAACCTGACCGTCACCGACGAGGAGATGAACGCCGCCATCGAGCGGATCTGCGCCGACAACCATATGAGCGCGGAGGATCTCAAGCCCTATTTCGACAACGGCTTTCTGACCGTTGTCCGCCAGCAGATGCTGCGGGACAAGGCCACCGAGGTGGTGCGCCGCAGCGCCCAGATCACCCAGTGACCCCCGGCGCACAGGGCGCCGCAGGATACATTCATTCATTATTCAGGGACGACCTGAGGATAACAAGGAGGATAACCCCATGGCAATCGAATTCAAAGACGGCAAGTATGTTGACGCCAACGGCCACGTGACGCTGGATCCTACCATCTATAAGGATTGGCAGATCGCCGAGGAGGCGGAAAAGGCACTTCCCCCTGTGGAATATTTCCGCGAGAAGCTGGGCCTGCTGCCCGAGGAGATCATCCCCTACGGCAAGACCCCCAAGATCGACTTCATCAAGGTCATGAACCGCCTGAAGGATAAGCCCGACGGCAAGTTCATCGAAGTGACCGCCATCACCCCCACTCCCTTCGGCGAGGGTAAGTCCACCGTGTCTCTGGGCCTGATCGAGGGTCTGGGCAAGCTGGGTCTGAACGTGGGCGGCGCTCTGCGTCAGCCCTCCGGCGGCCCCACCATGAACGTCAAGGGTACCGCTGCCGGCGGCGGCAACGCCCTGCTGATGCCCATGACCGAGTTCTCTCTGGGCCTGACCGGCGACATCAACGACATCATGAACGCCCACAATCTGGCCATGGTGGCCCTGAACGCCCGTATGCAGCACGAGCGCAACAACAACGACGAGTGGCTGGCCGCCAAGGGCCTGAAGCGTCTGGACATCGACCCCAAGCGCATTGAGATGGGCTGGGTCATGGACTTCTGCGCACAGGGCCTGCGCAACATCATCATCGGCATCGGCGGCCGTCTGGACGGATTCATGATGGAGTCCAAGTTCGGCATCGCTGTCGGCTCCGAGCTGATGGCCATTCTGGCCGTGGCCCGTGACCTGAAGGACCTGCGTGAGCGTATCGGCAAGATCGTTGTGGCTTACTCCCGCAGCGGCGAGCCCGTCACCTGCGAGGATCTGGAGGTTGCCGGCGCCATGACCGCATGGATGCGCAACACCATCAACCCCACCATGTGCTATTCCGTGGAGCACCAGCCCGTTCTGGTCCACGCCGGTCCCTTCGCCAACATCGCCATCGGCCAGTCCTCTGTCATCGCCGACCGTCTGGCCCTGAAGCTGTTTGACTATCATGTTACCGAGTCCGGCTTCGCCGCCGACATCGGCTTCGAGAAGTTCTGGAACGTCAAGACCCGCCTCAGCGGTCTGACCCCCAACGTGTCCGTGCTGGTTGCCACCGTCCGCGCCCTGAAGATGCACGGCGGCGGCCCGAAGGTCACCCCCGGCGCACCGCTGCCCAAGGAGTATACCGAGGAGAATCTGGAGCTGCTGGAGAAGGGCACCTGCAACCTGTTCCACCATGTGAACACCATCAAGAAGTCCGGCATCAACCCCGTGGTCTGCATCAACCGCTTCTATACCGATACCGACGCCGAGATCGCCCTGCTGAAGAAGCTGTGCCAGGAGCGCGGCATCCGCTGCGCCGAGTCCAACCATTGGCGCTTCGGCGGCGAGGGCGCCATCGAGCTGGCCAAGACCGTTGTGGAGGCCTGCGAGGAGCCCGTGAACGTCAAATTCCTGTACGATCTGGATATGCCTCTGCGTCAGCGCGTCGAGCTGATCGCCAAGGAGGTCTACGGCGCTGACGGCGTGGATTGGGCGCCTCTGGCGGTGGAGAAGGCCAAGCGCTTCGAGAGCGATCCCAAGTATGCCGATTACTGCACCATGATGGTCAAGACCCATCTGTCCCTGTCCGACGATCCCAGCAAGAAGGGCGTTCCCACCGGCTGGCGTCTGGCGATCCGCGACATTCTGGAGTATGGCGGTGCCAAGTTCCTGTGCCCCATGGCCGGCACCATCTCCATGATGCCCGGCACCGCGGCCAACCCCGCCTACCGCCGCATCGATGTGGACACCGAGACCGGCAAGGTCAGCGGCCTGTTCTAAGCGCGGACGCGAACACTGCGAGGCTTTTTAGGATACTTAAATGCAAGAAAGCTCCGGCGGCTTGAAGCCGCCGGAGCTTTTCCCGTCAGCTACCTGCATGATGAAGGAAGACGTTACCATCGATTATTTTGATCCCGCCCGCACCACGCTGACCAGGCGGGACAGCCTGAACATCCTGCTGATTGCCAGCAACCACACCGATACGCCCCTGTTCCCGGAAATCACCATCTACGGCGACGACGGAGAGCAAACGGTGCCTCTGTACAGCCGGGCACAGCCGCTGCCGGGTCATGGACACGAGCATCTGTACTTCCGTCTGCCGGAAGGCTGGGCACAGGCGATGGCAGGCGCGGAGGAGGTACGGCTGTTTGCCGCAGTGGGCGATGTGACGGGCAAGGAAAAAAGCAAACTGCTCTTTTTGACAGATTGATTTGAGAAAACGAGGAGAGAACTATGGATTATACCACCAAATCCTGCCGTGAATTTGTCACGGTTCTGGCTTCCAACGAGCCTGCTCCCGGCGGCGGCGGCGCGTCCGCGCTGGTGGCCGCCATCGGTACGGCGCTGGGCAACATGGTCGGCTCCCTGACCGTGGGCAAGAAGAAGTACGCCGACGTGGAAGCGGAGATCATCGCGCTACAGAAGAAGTGCGACGCCCTCCAGACCGAGCTGCTGGATCAGGTGCCCGCCGACGCCGAGGGCTTTATCCCGCTGGCTAACGCCTACGGCATCCCCAAGGATGACCCCGACCGGCCCCGTATCATGGAGGAGGCCACCATCACCGCCTGCAAGGTGCCCATGCACATCATGGAGCTGTGCTGCGAGGCCATCGACGCCATCGAAGTGTTTGCTGCGAAGGGCTCCCGTCTGGCGGTGTCCGACGCGGGCTGCGGCGCCACCATCGTGAAGGCGGCATTGCAGGCGGCGTCCCTGAACGTGTTCATCAACACCAAGACCTTGCAGAACCGTGAGGTGGCGGAGGAGATGAACACCAAGTGCCTGACCATGCTGGACGTGTACGGCAAGAAGGCCGATGGCATTTTTGAGACCGTCAAGGCCGGTTTCTTCAAATAAGGGAGGAAAAGAATATGGCAAAGCAATTACTGGGTAAAGAAGTCACCGCCGCCATGAACGAGAAGCTGCAGCAGCGTGTGGCGGCCCTGAAGGAAAAGGGCGTGACGCCGAAGCTGGCTATCGTCCGCTGCGGTGAGAATCCCTCCGACCTGTCCTATGAGAAGGGCGCAACCTCCCGTGCCGAGTTGATCGGCGTGGACGTGGTGAAGTTTCTGCTGCCGGAGGACGTGACCAAGGAGACGCTGATCGCCCAGATCGAGGCCATCAACGCCGACGACAGCATCCACGGCTGCCTGCTGTTCCGCCCCCTGCCCAAGCACCTGAAGGCGGATCAGGACGAGATCTGCAACCATCTGGCCGCCTGCAAGGATATCGACTCCATGACCGACCTGTCCAACGCCGGTGTGTTCATGGGCAAGAAGCTGGGCTTCGCGCCCTGCACCCCCCAGGCCTGCATGGAGATCCTGGACTACTACGGCATCGACTGCACCGGCAAAAAGGCTGTGGTCATTGGCCGCTCTCTGGTGGTAGGCAAGCCCGCCGCCATGATGCTGCTGGGCAAGAACGCCACCGTTACCGTGTGCCACACCAAGACCAGGGACGTGCAGGCTGTGGCCCGCGAGGCTGACATTCTGGTGTCCGCCGCCGGCGTGCTGAAGAGTCTGACCAAGGACTATGTCCGTCCCGGCCAGATCGTCATCGACGTGTCCATGAACTGGGATCCCGACAAAGTGACCTCCAAGGGTAAGGGCGGTATGGCGGGCGACGCCGTGTTCGCCGAGGTGGAGCCTATCGTGGAGGCCATCACCCCCGTGCCCGGCGGTGTGGGTGCTGTGACCACCTCCGTGCTGATCGGCCATGTGGTGGAGGCCGCCGAGCGCACGCTGGCGTAAGGAGGGCTGACCATGAATCTGTTTGCTCCTGCCGAGATCGCGGCCAACTACGCCGAGGCCGGCGTGAAGAAGAGCAGCCTGTCCGTCAGCAAAATGCTGCTGCTGGGCGTGCTGGCCGGTATGCTGATCGCCTTCCCCTCCTGCGTGACCAACATGGCCAGCTATGGCCTTGACAACAACAGCACCATCCGGGCCATCTCCGGACTGCTGTTCGCCTTCGGCCTTGGCATGGTGATCCTGATCGGCGCGGAACTGTTCACCGGCAATACGCTGATCTTCATCAGCGTGCTGGAGAAGAAGGTGCGCGTCACCGCCATGCTGAAGGACTGGCTGTTCGTGTACATTGGCAACTTCATCGGCTCGCTGCTGGTGGCGGTGCTGTGTGCCAAGTTCGGCTGGTTGTCCGCCAGCGGCAACCTGCTGGCCACCTATGCCATGAAGGTGGCGCTGGGCAAGATGACCATGCCCTTCCAGAACGCCTTTTTCATGGGCTTTTTGTGCAACGTGCTGGTGACCATCGGCGTGCTGCTGAGTCTGGGCGCCAAGGACACCATGGGCCGCTTCATGGGCGCGTGGGCGCCGGTGATGTTCTTCGTCACCTGCGGCTTCAACCACTCCATTGCTGACATGACCTACTGCACCATGGGCCTGTTCGCCAAGACCGTACCTGCCTACGCGGCGGCTGCGGCGGAGTGCCACCTAAATCTGGACGCCCTGACTTGGGGTACCTACTTCACCGGGAATATGATCCCTGTGACGCTGGGCAACATTCTGGGCGGCCTGTTTGTGGGCTTCGTCATGTGGTTCGGCTTCCTGCGGAAGGCGAAGTAAGAGATAACCGCCATAACCTCCGGCTTGGCCGGAGGTTATGGATTTTGTAAGGAGGCGTGTGCCTTTGGACAAGAACGATACGCTGATCCTGTGCTGCGCCTCGGTGCGGCGTCATCTGGACGCGGCCCAGCAGAAGATAGGGACGGACTTTCCGGTGCGGGAGCTGGCGTGGGAGAACCACAAGGAGCCTGCGGTGATGCACGAGACGCTGCTGCGCACCATGGCGGAGCTGCCGGAGGGCATCACCACGGTACTGTCCTGCGTGTGCAGCTGCGGCGGCGTGTGGGAGGGTGTGACCCTGCCTTGCCGGGTGGTGCTGCCGAAAATGGACGACTGCGTTACCATGATGCTGCAAACCGACGACACCCTGCGGCCCGATGTCAAGCAGGAGGGCCATATCTACTTCCGGGACTGTGACCGGGGCGAACACTCGGTGGCGGCCTTCAAGGATGATATCTGTCGCCGGTACGGCATGGAGATCGGTACCTCCATCTTCGGCGGATTCATGGAGGGCTATCACCACGCCGACATGATCGACACCGGCGTGTACGACTGCTACGCCGAGGATTTCGTGGCGGAGATGCAGCAGTGCGCCGACCTGATCCGCTGCGATCTGGACTATGTGACCGGCAGCAACCGTGTGCTGGAAAATCTGGTGGCCGGACAGTGGAAAACGCAGTTTCTGGTGCTGGAAAAGGGACATACTGTAAAGGAGACAGACTTCTTCCCGGCGGGTGAGCCGGGACGGCGGCTGCTCTACTGAACAAAGGAGGAATGTGCCATGATTATGGATGGCTGTCAGGGAAAGCCGCGCACACCCACCATCCGGGAGAAGATCTGCCCGGTATGCGGCAATACCATCGAGATTTTTTCCACCGATACGCAGGTGACCTGCGACAGATGTGGCTTTGTGGCCTATAATGACGCCCTCAGCTGCGTGCAGTGGTGCCAGTATGCCCGCAAGTGCGTGGGCGACGAGATGTATGAGCGGATGATGGAGATCGCCCGCCGTCAGAAGGCGGAGCGCTCCACCAAGGAGGAACGGGAGATGACCGTTGCGGAACAGAAAGCGGCGCTGCGGAAGAAGCTGCGCACCATGGAGCGCATTTTGCCCCAGAGCTATCGGGACGAGAGCGCCGCGGCCATCTGCCGCCGCGTGACGGAGCTGCCGGAATATCAGGCGGCACAGGTGGTATTTGCCTTTGTGGGCACGGAGCGGGAGATCGATACCACGGCGCTGCTGCGGGACGTGCTGGACAGCGGCAAAACCCTGTGCCTGCCCCGCTGCGGCGCGGCGCACAGCATGGCCCTGTGCCATGTGACGTCGCTGGATCAGCTGACACCGGGCGCGTATGGTATTCTGGAGCCGGTGGAGGACTGTCCGCTGCTGACAGTGGAGGACATCGGCTTCGTGGTGACGCCGTGCCTCTCATGCGATATGCAGGGCGACCGGCTGGGACAGGGCGGCGGCTACTATGACCGGTTCTTTGACCGCTATCACGGCCCGGCGGCGCTGCTGTGCCGGGAAAAGCTGCTGTCGGACGAGGTACCCATGGAGCCCCACGACAAGCGGTTTGATCTTATCGTCACGGAGAAGGACGTGTATCGGGTATAAAAAAGTACGCTGTGCAAAGCACAGCGTACTTTTTTATACTTGCTTTTATTTCAGCTCGCCGTTGGCGGCAGCGGTCAGATAGGCATTGATGAAGCCATCGATATCGCCGTCCATCACCGCCTGAATGTTGCCCATTTCGTAACCGGTGCGGGTGTCCTTGGCCAGCGTGTAGGGCATGAACACATAGGAGCGGATCTGGCTGCCCCACTCGATCTTCATCTGCACGC
>USMI01000034.1 GCA_900555735.1 uncultured Eubacteriales bacterium
TGGCGCTGATGCGGCCCAGACACACGATGATCTTGGGCTTCATCAGCCGCACCTGCGCCCGCAGATAGGCACGGCAGGCGTCCTTTTCCTCGCCCAGCGGGTCGCGGTTCTCCGGCGGACGGCACTTGACGGAGTTGGTGATATAGATATTCTTCCGGTGCAGGCCGATCATGGCCAGCATGTCATCCAGCAGCTTACCGGCCCGGCCCACAAAGGGCTCGCCCTGCTTGTCCTCGTTGGCGCCCGGCGCTTCGCCGATGAACAGCACCTCGGCGTTGGGGTCGCCTACGCCGAACACCACCTGCGTGCAGGTGCGGCGCAGGCCGCAGGCCTGACATTGCAGGCAATTCTCTCTCAGTTCCTCCCATGCGGTCATTTCAGCTTCTCCTCCATCCAGCTCCAGATATCCTGATATACCTCATCCCGGCGGGCCTTCTCGTTCAGCAGCTCGTGCCGCAGACCGGGATGCAGCTTCAGTGTGCAGTCCGTTATACCGGCGCGTTTGAACTCGGCATACGTCTGGCGCACGCCCGCGCCCATGCCGCCCACGGGATCGTCCTCGCCGGAGATCAGCAGAATGGGCATGGACTTGTCCATCCGGTCCAGATTATTGCGCCGCTGGTTGAAGCGGATACCGGTAAGCATTTCGTAAAACAGACCCACCGTGGCATCCTGTCCGCACAGGGGATCGGCGATATATTCGTCCACGTTCTCCTGATCCGCCGAAAGCCAGTCGTATTCGGTGCGGTTGGGCTTGAAGGTCTTGTTATACGCGCCGAAGGCCAGCGCCGTCACCGTGGCGTTAGTGGAGGCCGCGTCCCGCCGGGCCAGCGTTCCTGCCAGCGCCAGACCGCCGGTCAGCGCGGCGGCGCTCTGCCAGCCGGTGCCCATGAGGATGGCGGCCTTTACCGTGCCGGGATAGCGGATGAGATAGGTGCGGCTGAGGAAGGAACCCATGGAGTGCCCCATCAGCAGCAGCGGCAGATCGGGATACTGCTCCTTCAGCTTGGTGTGCAGCACATACACGTCGTCCACCGGGGTGTTCCATGTGTTGCCGTCGCCGAAATATACCGGCGTGCCGCCCTCGGGCAGGGACAGGCCGTGGCCCAGATGGTCGTGGCCCACCACGATGACGCCGTGGCTGTTGAGGAACCGGGCAAAATCGTCATAGCGGCCCACATATTCCGCCACGCCGTGGACGATCTGCAGTACCGCCGCCGGCGTTACGTCCTCCGGTATCCACGCGATGCCGTGCAGGCGGGTCTTTCCGTCGCTGGAAAGAAAGGTGAAGTCCGTCTTTTTTGTCATGGCAATTCCGTCCTTCCTGTGATATACTGATGCTATTAGACTACCTGTCATTTATTATATTCATCATACCACAGCAAGCTACTCTTGAAAAGGGGGATTTCTCATGGCTTCCTATATTCTGGCGCTGGATCAGGGGACTACCAGCTCACGGGCCATCGTGTTTGACCGGCAGGGCGAGATTGTGGGCCGGGGCCAGTATCCCTTCACCCAGCACTATCCTCAGGCGGGTTGGGTGGAGCACGACCCCATGGAGATCTGGCATACCCAGGCGCAGGCGGCGGCAGACGCCATCGCGGGCCTGCCCTCCGGGGCCATTGCCGGTATCGGCGTCACCAACCAGCGGGAGACCACCATCATCTGGGACAAAAATACCGGCGTGCCGGTCTATAACGCCATCGTGTGGCAGTGCCGCCGCACGGCGGAGCTGTGCGAGGAGCTGAAGCGCCGCGGCCTCAGTGAACGCATCCAGTCCACCACCGGCCTGTTGATCGACGCCTATTTCTCCGCCACCAAGATCCGCTGGATACTGGACAACGTCCCCGGCGCGCGGCAGAAAGCGGAGCAGGGCCAGCTGCTGTTCGGCACGGTGGAGACGTGGCTCATCTGGCAGCTGACCGGCGCCCACGTCACCGACTATTCCAACGCCAGCCGCACCATGCTGTTCGACATCCACAAGCTCAGCTGGGACGCGGAGCTGTGCGGTATGCTGGGCATCCCCATGTGCATGCTGCCCCGGTGCGTCAGCAATTCGGAGGTGTACGGCACGGTGAAGCCGGGCATCCCCGGTCTGGAGGTGCTCTCCGGCGTGCCGGTGTGCGGCGCGGCGGGCGATCAGCAGGCGGCCCTGTTCGGCCAGACCTGCTTCCATGCGGGTGATGCCAAGAACACCTACGGCACCGGCTGCTTTACCCTGATGAATGTGGGCGGCAGAGCCGTCCGCAGCCGCGCGGGTCTGGTGACCTCCGTGGCATGGAGCGTCAACGATGCCGTCACCTACGCGCTGGAGGGCAGCGTCTTTAACGGCGGCAGCACCATCCAGTGGCTGCGGGACGAGCTGCACCTCATCGATTCCGCACCGGAGTGCGACCGTCTGGCGGAATCGGTGGACAGCAGCGGCGGCGTGATCGTGGTGCCGGCCTTTACGGGGATGGGCGCGCCCTATTGGGACATGTACGCCCGGGGCGCGATTCTGGGTGTCACCCGCGGCACGGGCCGGGCGCATATCGCCCGCGCGGTGCTGGAATCCATCGCCTTTCAGGTCACCGACCTGATGCTGGCCATGCGGCAGGACGCGGGCTGCGACATCACCTGTCTGCGGGCCGACGGCGGCGCCAGCGTCAGCGATATCCTGCTGCAAATGCAGGCCGACCTGCTGCGTATTCCCGTGGACCGGCCCGCCATGGTGGAGACCACCGCCTTCGGCGCGGCGGCGCTGGCGGGACTGAACTGCGGCATGTGGAGCAGCCTTGAGGAGCTGTCGGCCCTGCGCCGCAGCGACCGGGTGTTCACGCCCCAGCGGGTACAGGCGGAGTGCGACGACGCCTACCGCATGTGGAAAAGAGCGGTGCAGCGGGCGGGGGATTGGATCGAACATTGATCTGGCATGAAATCTGACGATTTCATTGCCAAATGAGTTTGCGGCCGCTGCGCAGTGGAGCGAAGCGGAACAAGTGCCCTTGGGGTACGCGCGTCCTTCGGACACACTGGCGGCCGAGAAGAATTTTTCTGACGCACATGTCGTCAGAAAAATGATTTGATTTTTTCGCGGCGTCCGCGCCGCGAACTCTGCGAGGCTTTCCTTGCCCCGATTTGATTAACATTTGATGAATTTCGCCCCAAAAGTCTTGCAAAATCCGGAAACGGTGACTATAATCAGCCTTAATGAAGCCCTTAACACATTTTGAAAGGAGCCATACTTATGTCATTCTTTGATAACATTACCGAAAAAGCCAAGATGTATGCCAATATCGCCGCCGAGAAGGCCAAGGATGTGGCCGAAGTGGCCGCTGATAAGGCCAAGGACGTGAAGGAGACCGCCCAGCTGACCATGGCCATCAAGACCGAGCAGCGTGAGCTGGACAAGAACTACCGCGCCATCGGCCAGTGGTTCGCCTCCGAGTACGAGGGCGAAGTCCCCGACGCCATCAAGGACGTGATGGCCGCCATCGAGGCCAGCCGCGCCAAGATCGAGGAGATGGAGGCCGCTTTGGCCGAGAAGCCCCACACCGAGATCGAGATCACCATTGAAAAGGACGGCGAGATGCCCGAGCTGAAGACCTGCCCCGTGTGCGGTACCGCCACCAACTCCAAGTTCTGCCCCGAGTGCGGCGCTGAGGTGGAGCCCAAGGCCGAGGAGCCTGCTGAGACTGCCGAGCCTGAGACGCCCGCCGAGCCGCAGGAGTAAGTTCTTTTTCCCGCATTACAAAAAAGAGACTACGGAGCGGTAGCCTCTTTTTTGTTGCAATTTTGTCCCGCTTCCTGTATGCTGAAGGGAGAAAAGCGAGGTGTGCGCCATGACATTGCTGCAAATGAGCTATATTCTGGAGGTGGACCGCTGCGGCTCCATCAACCGGGCGGCCCAGAACCTCTTCGTGTCCCAGTCCGCCCTGTCCAGTGCCATTGCCGAGGTGGAGAATGAGCTGGGCATCACCATCTTCCACCGCTCCAACCGGGGCGTGTCGCTGACGGAGGATGGCCGTGAGCTTCTGAACCAGATCACGCCCATTGTGGAGCGCAGCCGCAAGATCACCCGCTATTACAGCGAGCGCCGGGCGGAGAACCGGGTCACGCTGTCCATCGCCGCCCAGCGCTATCCCTTCTGCGCCAAGGCGTTCGTGGAGTTCCTGCATCTGCGGGAGGAGCCGCGGATCGAGGTCAGCTTCAAGGAGGTGGAGATGGCCGCCGTCATTGAGCAGGTGGCCCAGCAGCAGAGCGATCTGGGCGTTATTTTCGTGTCCGACATGACGGAGCATTTCATCCGCCGTATTCTGGAGGGCCGGAATCTGGAGTTCCACCAGCTGGCCCGTCTGCGGCCCCATGTGTTCATGCGCCGGGGCCACCCGCTGTCCGGAGAAAGCTCCGTAACGCTGGAGCAGCTGCACCAGTACCCCTACGCCGCCTTTACCCAGAGCGACACCAACCTCAACTATGCCGAGGAGGTGGTGGTGGGCACCGCCGCCGACTTCAATCAGGTGGTCTACGTCTCTGACCGGGCCACCATTTACAGCGTGATCGCCCACACCAACTGCGTCTCCACCGGAAGCGGCGTGCTGCCGGAGGGCTTCGGCGACGAGCGGCTGGTGGCGGTGCCGCTGACGGGACAGCACGACATGCGCCTTGGCTACATCAAGCTGCGCTCTGTGCCGCTCAGCGACTCGGGACGGGAGTTTGTGGAGCTTTTGCAGCAAATCATGAAGGAGCTGGAGGAGTAAGCAGAAAAGGAGGACGGTTGTCCTCCTTTTCTTTATGCCATGTTCTTCTTTGCCGCCGACAGCATCAGCTTGATGCGGTTCAGCTGGTTTACCTCGCTGGCGCCGGGGTCATAGTCCACGGCGGCGATGTTGGCCTGCGGGTAGGCGGCCTTCAGCGCCTTGATCACGCCCTTGCCCACCACATGGTTAGGCAGGCACGCGAAGGGCTGGATGCACACGATGTTGGGCACGCCCTCCGTCAGCAACTCCGCCATCTCACCGCACAGGAACCATCCTTCGCCGTACTGGTTGCCCAGCGACAGGAAGGGCTTGGCCAAGTCGGCGATATGGCTCATAGGCGTGGGCGGGTCGAAGCGGCGGCTGGCCTTCAGGGCCTCCACGGCGGGCCTGCGGACGGCCTCGATACCATCGGTGCCCACCTTGGCCAGCAGACTGGACGTCCAGCCGGTGCCTAAGTAGTCGTGCTTGTAGCTCTGCTGATAGATGCACTCGATCAGGAAGTCGGTCAGGTCGGGTACCACCGCTTCCGCACCCTCCTGCTCCAGCAGATCCACAAGGTAGTTGTTGGCAAGGGGCATATACTTCACCAGAATTTCCCCTACGATGCCCACGCGGGGCTTGCGGAGCGTCTCGTTCAGCGGCAGGGCGACGAAATCCGCCACGATGCCCCGGCAGATACCGCCGTAGGTATAGCCGGTCTTTTCGCCCATGGCGTAGGCAGTGGCAATATCCCGCCATTTGGCGTGGAGGGCGTTGGCGGAGCCGGGGACGGCCTCATAGGGCCGCGTGCGGTACAGGCACCGCATGAGAAGATCGCCGAAGGTCAGCTGCCGCAGGGCGGCCAGCAGCATAGCGGGGGAGACGCGGAAGCCTTCGTTTTTCTCCATGCCGTTGGCATTCAGGGAGATGACGGGGATGTGGCTCAGTCCCGCCTTGTCCAGAGCGCGGCGGATAAAGGCCACATAGTTGCTGGCCCGGCAGCAGCCGCCGGTCTGGGTCATGATGAGCGCCAGCTTGTTGGTGTCGTATCGTCCCGACAGCACCGCCTCCATCAACTGGCCCACCGACAATATAGAGGGATAGCAGGCGTCGTTGTTGACGTACTGCAAGCCCACATCCACCGCTTTCCGGGTGGCGTTGTTCAGAATCTCCACATGGTAGCCGTGGCGGCGGAACACCGGCTCAATCACGTCAAAGTGGATGGGAGACATCTGGGGCGCCAGAATGGTATAGCCCTGCTCGAACATCTCCTTGGTGAACTCCGTGCGGTGATAGTCCAGCGGTTGAGGCCGGGCGCAGATGTGCTGCTCCCGCCGCATGTTCATGGCCGCCAGCAGGCTGCGGACACGAATACGGGCCGCGCCCAGATTGTTCACCTCGTCGATCTTCAGCACGGTATAGAGCTTATTGCACTTCTCCAGTATCTCACATACCTGATCGGTGGTGACGGCGTCCAGCCCGCAACCGAAGGAGAACAGCTGCACCAGCTCCAGATCGTCCCGCTTGCCCACAAACTCCGCCGCCGCGTACAGCCGGGAGTGGAACACCCACTGATCCACCACCCGCAGCGGTCGCTGAGGCGGGGTGTCCAGCGGGAGACTGTCCTCGGTGAACACATACAGGCCGTAGGAGGCGATGAGCTCCGGGATGCCGTGGTTGATCTCCGGGTCGATGTGGTAGGGCCGTCCCGCCAGCACCACGCCACGCTTGCCGCTTTGTGCCATCTCTGCAAGGCGGCGGCGTCCCTCGGCCCGGATGTCCTCCTTGGCCCGACGCTGCTCCGCCCACGCGGCACGGGCGGCGGCGCGGACTTCGGCGGCGGGGATATCCCACACGTCGCGGCACAGCTTTACCAGCCGGTCCTCCGCCGTCTTCTCGCTGGTAAAGGCGATAAAGGGCCGGATGTACCGCACCTGTCCGGAGGTGATGGCCTCCACGTTGTTTTTCAGGTTCTCCGGATAGGACACCACCATGGGGCAGTTATAGTGGTTCTGAGCGTCCGGCGTCTCCTGATACTCATAGAACACACATGGGTGGAAGATGGTACTGATCCCGTGCCGCACCAGCCATTCCACATGGCCGTGGGCCAGCTTGGCGGGGTAGCACTCCGACTCGGAGGGAATGGATTCCATGCCCATCTCATAGATGGCCCGGGTGGAGAAGGGAGACACCACCACCCGGAAGCCCAGCTGCCGGAAGAAGGTAGCCCAATAGGGGAAGTTTTCATAGAGGTTCAGCACCCGCGGGATGCCGATGACACCGCGCGTGGCTTTTTCCTCCGAAAGCGCCGGATAGTCAAACAGCCGCTGCCGCTTATAGGCCATCAGATTGGCGCCCGGCTGGGCGGCGTTGGGGTTTTTCACCCGCTTTTCGCAGCGGTTGCCGGAGATGTAGTGGCCGCCGTCGGAGAAGGTGTTCACCGTCAGCAGGCAGTTGTTCTCACACCCGCCGCAGCGGGCAGTCTTGGCGGTGTAGGTCAACGCGGCAATGTGGGCGAAGTCCAGCGTTTCCGTAGGCTGGCCGTGATAGCGGTCGCGGGCGATCAGCGCCGCGCCGAAGGCGCCCATCAGGCCGGAGATGTCGGGGCACACCGCCTCCGTTCCGGCGATGCGCTCGAAGGCGCGCAGCACCGCCTTATTATAGAAGGTGCCGCCCTGCACCACAATGTGGCGGCCCAGCTCACGGGCGTCGGCCAGCTTGATGACCTTGAACAGGGCGTTCTTGATGACGGAGTAGGCAAGTCCGGCGGAGATATCGGACACCGCCGCACCCTCCTTCTGGGCCTGCTTCACGTTGGAGTTCATGAACACGGTGCAGCGGGTGCCCAGATCCACCGGATGCTGGGCGAACAGCGCCTCATCGGCGAACTGCGCCGCCGTAAAGCCTAAGGAGTTGGCGAAGTTTTCCAGAAATGAGCCGCAGCCGGAGGAGCAGGCCTCGTTGAGCATCACGCTGTCCACCGTGCCGTTTTTCAGGCGGATGCACTTCATGTCCTGTCCACCGATGTCCAGCACGCAGTCCACCTGCGGGTCGAAAAAGGCCGCCGCCGTGGTGTGGGCGATGGTCTCCACCTCGCCCTCGTCCAGATGGAAAGCGGCCTTCAGCAGCGCTTCGCCGTAGCCGGTGGAGCAGGAGCGGGCGATGCGGGCCGTGGGCGGCAGCAGCGCCGAAAGCTGGGTCATGGCGTCCATGGCGGTTTTGATAGGGCTGCCGCTGTTGTTGGCGTAATAGGACCACAGCAGCTCGCCCTCTGCGCCGGTCAGGGCCAGCTTTGTGGTGGTGGAGCCTGCGTCGATGCCAAGAAAGCAGTCGCCCTCGTATGTACTCAGGTCGGCCTTGGCCACCACCGCGTGGGCGTGGCGGGCACAGAAGGCGTCATATTCCGCCTTATCCGCGAACAGCGGCGGCAGGCGCTTGATCTCAAAGGCCATGGTGACGCCCTGCGCCAGCCGGTCGATCAGCTCCCAGATAGGCCGCACCGCCGCGTCCGCTTCCGTCTCCAGCGCCGCCCCCATGGCGGCGAACAGATGGGAGTCGTCGGGGTCCACGATGTTTTCCGGCGTCAGCTTCAGCGTACGGATAAAGGCCTTTTTCAGCTCCGGCAGGAAGTGCAGCGGCCCGCCCAGAAAGGCCACGCAGCCCCGGATGGGCTTGCCGCAGGCAAGGACGGAGATGGTCTGGTTCACCACCGCCTGAAAGATGGAGGCGGCCAGATCGGCACGGGTCGCGCCCTCGTTGATGAGGGGCTGGATGTCGGTCTTGGCGAACACGCCGCACCGGGCGGCGATGGTATACAACTCCTTGTAGTCCGCCGCCGCGTCGTTAAGGCCCTTGGCGTCGGTCTGCAGCAGGGCGGCCATCTGGTCGATGAAGGAGCCGGTGCCGCCGGCGCACACGCCGTTCATCCGCTCCTCAAGACCGCCGGTGAAATAGATGATCTTGGCATCCTCGCCGCCCAGTTCGATGGCCACATCCGTCCGGGGATAGCGCTGCTCCAGCGCCGTGGCTACCGCCACCACCTCCTGCACGAAGGGAATGTCCAGCGCCCGGCCCAGATTGATGGAGCCGGAGCCGGTGATGGCGGGGCGGAGGGCGCAGTCGCCCAGCACCTCGCTGGCCTCACTCAGCAGCGCCGCCAGCGTCTGCTGGGTGTGAGCCTGATGGCGGCGGTAATCACCGTAGAGAATGTTGTCGTTGTCGTCCAGTACCACCAGCTTGACGGTGGTAGAGCC
Organism: uncultured Eubacteriales bacterium; assembly: GCA_900555735.1. Classification (GTDB taxonomy): domain Bacteria; phylum Bacillota; class Clostridia; order Oscillospirales; family Oscillospiraceae; genus Vescimonas. The sequence goes on from USMI01000034.1 coordinate 8,972, forward strand.
AATGTCGATACCGGCACGATAGGTTTTCATAGGTACGATATCCCTCCATCGGGTAATGTGAAAATTATATTAGAACATACCATATCACATTTTGTAGCGTTTTTGCGTTAATATTCTGTTAAGAAAATCAATTTTACACGTCTGTACCGGACAGCAAAAATGCATGTCCCACAGGGAAATTCTCCAAAAATACTTGAGCCCCGGTACAGCATCTGGTATAATAACATGTCAGAATACTATGCACTTGATTAAGGAGATGCACATATATGAAACTTGGTATCGTGGGATTACCCAACGTGGGCAAGAGTACACTGTTCAACGCTATCACCAATGCCGGGGCGGAGAGCGCCAATTACCCCTTCTGCACCATCGAGCCCAATGTGGGCGTGGTGGCCGTGCCTGATCCGCGGCTGGACAAGCTGGCGGAGATGTACGAGCCGGACAAGAAGACCCCTGCCGTCATCGAGTTCGTGGACATCGCGGGTCTGGTAAAGGGCGCGTCTCAGGGCGCGGGACTTGGCAATAAGTTTCTGGAGAACATCCGCCGCACCGACGCCATCGTCCATGTGGTGCGCTGCTTCGACGACGAGAACATCATGCATGTGGTGGCCGACGCCAGCCAGAACGTGCCCGTCGATCCGCTGGGCGACATCGAGACCATCGATCTGGAGCTCATCATGGCCGATCTGGAGATGGTGAACCGCCGGGTGGAGAAGGCCACAAAGGCCGCCAAGGGCGACAAGAAGTTCCTCCACGAGGCGGAGGTGTTCAAGGCACTGGCCGAGCACCTCAACGCCGGAAAGTCCGCCCGTACCTTCGACTGCGGAGACGACCGCGCTATCATCGAGACTGCCGACCTGCTGAGCCTGAAGCCCATCATCTATGCCGCCAACATGGACGAGGACGGCTTTGCTCACTATGAGGACAACAAGTACTTCGGCCTTGTCCGGGATCTGGCCGCCAAGGAGGGCGCGCAGGTGCTGCCCATCTGCGCCAAGCTGGAGCAGGACATCGCCGAGCTGGACGACCCCGAGGAGCGGGCTATGTTCCTTGCCGATCTGGGCATCGAAAAATCCGGCCTTGACCGGCTGATCCAGTGCAGCTATGACCTGCTGGGCCTGATCTCCTTCCTGACCTACGGCAAGGACGAGTGCCGCGCGTGGACCATCCGCAAGGGCACCAAGGCGCCGCAGGCCGCCGGAAAGATCCACAGCGATATCGAGCGGGGTTTTATCCGGGCCGAGACCATCAACTTTGACGAGATGATGGCCTGCGGCGGCAGCGTGGCCGCCGCCAAGGAAAAGGGCCTGCTGCGCTCCGAGGGCAAGGAGTATGTGGTCAAGGACGGCGACATGATCTACTTCCGCTTCAATGTGTGAGAAGGGGAGGGGCGGCCCCGTGCGCGGCTGCTCCTGCCGCGATATACTCAGCCTGTTTCAACGAAAAAGTCTCCTCCTGATGGGGGAGACTTTTTTCGTTATAAGAAAAGACTGGCAGGAGAACCTTAAAAATCTGCGCGAATGTGAAAAATATGCAAAAATATTTTCTTGAAAAGAAAAACTGATAAATTGCAAAACCGATAAAATATGTTCAAAATACACAAAATCATTCGGTGAAATTCTCCGTCGAAAGCGGAAAAAGTGCTTGCAACCGCCGAAAAGGCATAGTATACTCACAGGTGTGGATCGTTAAAAGAATGACAAACTATCCACGATGTTTAGGAAAGTGAGAAAGGAAAGTAATCACTATGGAAAAACGGTATACTCTGCCCGTAGCCATCGCGCTGGTGGTGGGCACTGTCATCGGTTCCGGCGTTTTCTTCAAGGCCGAAGCCGTCCTGACAAAGACCGGCGGTAACCTGACTGTCGGTATTCTGGCGTTTATCATCATGGGCGTTGTCATGATTATCAGCGCCTGCACCTTCGGCGTCGTGGCCCAGAGCCATGAGGGCGTCGAGGGTCTCGTCGGCTATGCCGCCGCCTCCTGCGGCAAGACCTACAGCTACTATGTGGGCTGGTTCATGGCCGTCATCTATTATCCCTCTCTGGTGTCCGTGCTGAGTTGGCTGCCCGCCCGCTACTTCGGCGTGCTGATGGGCTGGGATGACGCCGTGATCGGCGGCCGCACCATGATGCTGGCCGGTGTGTTCATGGTCGTCACCTATACTATGAACGCGCTGGCTCCCAAGCTGGCCGGTAAGTTCGCCATCGCCACCACCATCATCAAGCTGATCCCCCTGCTGCTGATGGCCGTCGTGGGCACCATCGTGGGTCTGGCCAACGGCATGACCGAGTTCAACTTCTCCAACGTTGTCACCGAGATGCCCTTTGCCGAGGGCCTGTTTGGCGCCATCGTGTCTCTGGCCTTCGCCTTTGAGGGCTGGATCTGCGCCACCTCCATCGGCACCGAGCTGAAGGATTCCAAGAAGAATATGCCCCGCGCCCTGCTGATCGGCACCCTGATCGTCGCCGTCGTGTACGTCATCTACTACGTCGGTCTGGCCGGCGCCGTGGAGTCCGAGGTCATGATGGCCGGCGGCGAGGCCGGCGCCAAGATCGCCTTCCAGAATATCTTCGGTCAGGTGGGCGGCGCTGCCATCTTCGTGTTCGTGGTCATCTCCTGCTGGGGCACCTGCAACGGCCTGACCATGGCCGTCACCCGCGGCATGTTCGATCTGGCCACCGAGAGCGGCAGCCCCAAGCTGAAGATGTTCAAGAACGTCGACCCCACCACCAACATGGCCAGCAACTCCGCCGTGTTCGGTCTGCTGGTCAGCTCCCTGTGGCTGCTGTACTTCTACGGCGGCACCATCATGGAAGGCTTCGGCCCCTTCAAGTTCGACTCCTCCGAGCTGCCCATCATCACCCTGTACGCCATCTATATCCCCATCTACATCGCCCTGCTGAAGCGCAAGGATCTGCCCGGCTTCCAAGGCAAGGTGATGCCCGTTCTGGCCATCCTGTGCTCGCTGTTCATGGTGTTCGCCGCCATCTACTCCCACAAGATGAACGTGGTCTATTACCTGATCGTGTTCTTCGTCATCGAGATCATCGGTGCCTTCTTCAAAGGCGGCAAGAAAGCGTAACGCATCCTGACCCCAATCTATCCAAAACGGCCCGCGTCGCTGTGACGCGGGCCGTTTTCTGCCTGTCCGAAGAGGCGGAAATATCTGGCTGTTGCAGGTAAAAAGTGGGTAAATATCCAGAATTGTCCATAATATAGAGACAAAATGCTTAAAAATAGTTACAACACAGAAACAAAACGGAAAAATCCATTGACGACATGAATTTTTATGCTATACTCGCCACTGTAAGACGAGCGCTCCTTACAAAACTTTTTTGGAGGAAAAGAACATGAAAAAAATCATTGCTCTGGTTCTGAGCATGGCCATGGCGCTGAGCCTGGCCACGGTGGCCTTTGCCGCGATCCCCACATGGTCGGATAACGAGGCAAAGACGCTGGACCTGTTCGACAAGACCTATAACACCAAACTGGAAGCTTCCGGCGCCGATGGTGTCGTTTTCAAGTACACCGCAGCCAAGGCCGCTTCCAAGGGCGTTACCGGCAACATCGGCTATTGGAAGGCCGACAACGACACCGTCTGCTACGTGATGACCACCACCTATAACGACAACGTCAGCTTCGCCGTCAAGGCCCACGACGCCAACCTGAAGGTGGGTCAGCAGACCGACAAGGACAACCTGTACTACCTGACCGCCGTGGACGCCATCAGCTATAACTATGGCGCGGCCGCCATGTTCACTGCATGGGGCACTACCTGCGGCCAGTACGCCAAGCCTGAGGACGCCGCCTCCCGCAGCTACGCCAAGGTCACCCTGTACGACGGCAAGGATTACATCTATCGTCTGGCCCAGAAGGCCAGCAACGACGATCCCGAGAAGAACGTCCTGATCGACGGCTTTGTCTACACCGTGGAGGATACCGCCCTCAAGACCATCGCCCACACCTGGGTCGCCAGCAAGCTGGATAAGGACGGCAAGGTGACCGAGTATACCTGCGGTATCTGCAAGACCGTGGCGCAGGTGTATTCCTCCGTGAATCTGGTTCCCGCCGGCATGACCGTCGAGAAGCTGAGCGATGGCACCCTGATCGCCTTCAAGTACACCCCCGCCAACAGCAGCGGCGGCACCACCACCAAGCCGGGTATGGACTCTGCCAAGACCTTTGACGCCGGTATCGCCATGTACGTTGGCATGAGCCTGCTGTCCGTGGCCGGCGGCGCGGTGGTCATCGGCAAGAAGAAGTCCTTCTGAGCCGTTGTCCCACTATATTAAATAGAAAGAGAAATACGAAAGGGACGTCCTTCGGGGCGTCCCTTTCTGCTGTCCGCCGGACGGTAACAAACCCCTTGCAAAAGGTTACACTTTGGAAACAATTCCCTCCAAAGCCTTGACGGCTGGAAAATTTATGCTATACTGGCAACTGTAAAAACAAGAAACACGTTTTTACAAACAAATTTTTATGGAGGAAAAAAACATGAAGAAGATTGTTGCTCTGGCTCTGGCCATGGTTATGGCTCTGAGCCTGGCTACCGTCGCTTTCGCTGTCCCCCTGTGGACCAACGGCGGCGAGGTCAAGTTCGACAAGTACGACGCTAAGTACAACACCAAGACTGAGGACGATGTGTCCTTCACTTTCAATGCTGCTAAGGCTCCCGACGGTAAGGGCGCTGTTGGTAACATCGCTTACTGGTACAATGTTGACGATCAGCAGGTCACCCACTACTTCGTCATGACCGACAAGTGGACTTCCAACACCTCTTTCGCTGTGAAGCTGCACAACGCTAAAATTCCTGTCGGTGCCCATGACAATGAGGCTTCCGAGGGCGCTGCTGAGCCTCTGTACTTCATGACCGAGGTCACCAACGTTTTCTATATCTATGAGGCCACCGCTTACACCGCATGGGGCAAGCTGTGCGAGCAGTATGCCAAGCCCGCTGATGCTGACTCCGTGACTTATGTTCAGTACACCGCTAAGCTGGAGGCTGGTGAGCCCGTCGTTATCGACGCCATCAACAAGGCTTCCGTTCCTACCGGTGCTGCCGGCATGGATTCCGTTCTGGTGAACGGCGTTGTCTATGTCGTCAAGGGCACCCGTCAGACCGCTATCGCTCACAGCTGGGCTCCCACCGCTTGGGCCAAGGATGGTAAGATCACCACTTACACCTGCCAGACCTGCAAGACCGTTGCTAAGGTCATCGAGTCCATGTACGTCGCCGACAAGACCAAGTCCCATGTTCAGCTGAGCAATGGCGACCTGATCGAGTTCTCCTACACTGTTGGCAAGCCCGGCACCACCACTGGTGTGAACTCTGCTAAGACCTTCGACGCTGGTATCGCCATGTATGTTGGCATGAGCCTGCTGTCCGTCGCTGGCGGCGCTGTCGTCATCGGCAAGAAGAAGGAGTTCTAATTTAGAACCTCGTTCTGAATGATAAAAAGAGACGCTCGCAAGAGCGTCTCTTTTTTTGCCCGCTTGACAACGGCGAAGAAATGGGTATAATAAAGATAAAGAGACGCTGCGACAAGCGGTTGATCTCAGGTTAGATTAGGTTTTACAATGAAAACCGTCACTTTGCCGAGTGGCGGTTTTCGCGTTTCTTTACGATAATGGTAACGGTAAAGTCACCGATATGGAAAGTAATACGCATATATCCACCCCCTTTCGCAAGGGAGTAGATCAACCGCCTGCCGTTGTGCAGCGTCTAATACAATTGTACCAT
>USMI01000035.1 GCA_900555735.1 uncultured Eubacteriales bacterium
GTGGGAGTACGCAAAGCATCAGCAAAGCACCAGCAGTTATCCTAAGTATTGGTAAAATTTGACCCTTATACGACAGCAGAGCGTACCTCACGGTGCGCTCTGCTGCTATGTAGAGCTTCTATACCTGTTCTTTCTCTGTCCTAACTCCCTCCGATAGAGTGAGTCCTTCTGGGTGCGCCATGGTGACGCTACCCTTGCGTCAGCAAAAGGGCGCACCTCCCCCTTGGCGGGAGGTGCGCTCTTTCTGCGTTCATTTGATGCGATACAGGCTGCTGGTCAGGCTGCCGTTGGGGCGACGGCGGTGGGTGCGTTCCAGAAAGCCGTGGCGCTCCAAGTCCGTCAGCGCCCGCTGGACAGTGCGGCGGGATAGCTTCAGATCCGCCGCAATGGTGCGGACGCTGGGCCAGCAGGTATTGCCGGCGTTGGAGCGATCCTTCAGGTACATATAGACCGTCTTTGCCCGGTGGGGCAGCTCCATGTCGGCGTAGATGCTTCCGAAGTAGCTCATGGCGTACCCTCCTCGTAGGTCTGACCGCTGCGCTGGCGGTGCGTTTCTCGTTTGCCGGGGGAAGGCGCTAAGGTGGGTTGCGTTTTTGGATAAGTCCGGTCGATGCTGTCCAGAAGCTCGGCGCGGCTGGCGTAGGCCACCGGTCGGGCGGCGTGTTCCGGCGTAGCATAGACCGCATCGAAGGTAATGCCCCAATCGAGGAACAGCCGCAGCTTTGTCTGCATGGGATGTGTACCGGTTTTCATCACCACAAAGCTGCCCTTGGGAATGGATTTCAACTCATCCGGCGTCATCAGCGGGCGCTCCATCATTTGTAGGCTTTGACTGGGATCGTTCTTTCCTTTGCTGACGGAGCCGCTGAGTACCGTGCGGCTGCCGAGAGATTTGGACAGCTGCTCCGCCGTCTGGCTGTTGGGCGCAAAGCCGCCGAAGATGGTGTCCTGGCAGTTGTCAGTCAATATTTCTGCGCCTTCTCTGCCGTAATTCTTCTCCAACTGCGCCAGCGATTGGATGATGGGTACCAGTGTGATACCACGGGAGCGACCCGCGCTGAACAGTGCCTCCACATCAAAGGCGGGCATAGTTCCGAACTCATCACAATAGAACACCACGCGGCTGGGCAGATGCCCACCGTTCTCGTCCGCCACGGCGAACAACTCCCGTGCCAGCGTCTGTATCATCAGCCCTGCCATGAAGTTCTTGGTGGTGTCCTCCTCCGGCAGGATGAGGAAGATAGCGGACTTCTCCGCCGCAAACTGCTCGGCGTTGGTGGCACTGTCGAAGCACAGCACCTGCTCCAGCTCCGAGTCCAGGAAGGCGTTGAGCCGGGACAGCACCGTGGACATGACGGAGGCCATGGCCTGTTCGGAGGCATCCAGCGCTGCACCGGCAAACCACCGGGCCTTGTGTATGTCCGGCAGTCTGTCCATCAGAAGCGCAAACCAGTTTTTGCCGCGAACGCCGGAGGGCGCTAATAGTTCCTGCACCAGCTTGAATACGGACACGATGTGTCGGCGCTCTGCGGGGCATTTGCTGTCCGGCGGCAGGAACTCCGCCAGCAGAAGCACCACGGATGTCAGCAAGCCCTCCGCCGCATCGTAGAAGTAGGCGTTCTGTCCGTAGTCTGTGTCGCCGTTCGGTGATACGATGGTCTTGGCCAGTATCTTGGTGTACTTCTCCGCTTTGGCGCGTGCAGCGAGATTGCCTGTCTTTCGTGCCATGTCCATATAATGATTGATGAGCGTCAGCAGGTTGTAGCCATCCGAGCGCGTGGGGTTACGAAGATCCACCACGGAAACATGATAGCCATAATACCGTGCCGCCACTGCGCCATAGTTGCGGGCGAGGTCACCCTTGGTATCCAGTGCCAGGAAGCTCATACCGCTGGCGCAGGCATATTCCAAGTTTGGGTACAAAAAGTACGCTGTCTTACCCACGCCGGATGCGCCGATCATAAGACAATGCACATCGTCCTTGTCTACCAGCGCGGTGATACCGTGCTTGCCGCTGATACTGCCCAGCACAAGTCCCTGCGCTTCAGGCAGATTTTTGCCTGCCCGCCAGTCCGGCACTTGGAAGGGGACGAGGGCGTAGGTCTTGCGGAGCTCCGCATCGGTTGCCCACCGTGCCGTGCCATGCTGCCCGTCGCCCACGGTCTTGGACTTGATGTTGTTCAGTGTGTAGTGGTCGCCCAGCAGCGACAGTCCGCCGATGACGGCCACCATGACACCCGCCGCTGCAAAGAGTATCCAGAGGTTATCCATGGCCGCCTCGTTTCGCGCACAGGTCATCGTTCCAGTCTTTTCCCTGTGGACGCAGGCGCTCCACGTCCACATCCATCTCCTCCAGCACCTCCATCATGTTTTCACAGGCATCCTCACCAGCCTCGTCATTGTCGAGGCAGAGATAGACCGTATTCAACTTCGGATTCTGCCGCAGCCGCTCCAGCACCGGCTGAACAGACGTACCGCAGCAGGCCACATAGCTGTGTTCCAGCCAACCTGCCGGATAGAGCGTGATGTGGGACAGCAGGTCGATGGGTGCTTCAAAGACATAGAGGGAACAGTCCGTCCCATTCTTGTGGAAGCTGTGCTTCGCCTCGCTGCCCTCCACATTGATGCGGAACACCTTTCCGCTGCTGCTTGTGCTGCGGAGGTGCGCATGCTTGGCTACGCCGTGCTCGTCCATGCCCACGAACACACAGTTGTGATGCGCGGCATCCTCGTAGAGCAGCTTCTCCCTCACAAACTCCGTGACCACATCCCGGTCAATGCGCCGGTGGGTAGTCAGGTAGGCATAGAGCCGCCGCATATTGAGATAGGCCTCCGGCAGCGCGAAGGGCTTCGGCTCACGCGGCTCAGGCTCTTTTTTGACGATGGGGATGATGCCCTGGCCGTCCCGCCCCAGCAGCATGGTCACCGCTTCGGGATAGGTCTTGTCGTAGAACGCCATGACGAAGCCGACCGCCCCGCCGCCTCGCCGGGTGGCATGGTCAAACCACTTTGCGCCGCGAACGGTGATGCTGTGGTCGCTGGCCAGCCGGTAATCCCGTCCGGCCATAATGAGTTTCTCGCCTCGATCCAACAGAAAAGACGGCAGGTCAACCTCGTTGGCCTGCCGTTTCTCTGCGGATGTGAAATATACAAATTTTCCCATAATCCTCCTCATGTAAAAAGCGAGCCGCATGGCGACCCGCTTCTTTCTATTCTTCTCGTTGATAATGAGGTTCCGGTGTGTACTTCTCTTTTTGATATTTCCGATATTTCTCCTGTGATGTGCTTCTGTATTCATTTGCAGACGGGACTTCATCATACTTAACAGGTTCATCGCAAATGGCATCCAGCAAAATCTTCTCCAAATGCTCATACTCAGAAAACTGATCCAGCGATGCCATGACAAAGGAATCTCTGACATATCCGGAACTCTGTGCCATCAGCTCCTGATCCATATAGTAGCCGTGATCCTCCACGAAGAATGTCATCATCATAACGACGGTTCTGGTATTTCCTTCGCGGAACGGATGCGTCTGCCAGACTTTTGGAAAAGTCATCGCCAACTCATGGGCGAATTCCTGTTGTGAGAAAGCATCCCATTTCTTACTATTAATTGTGTCAAAGGCGTTTTGCAGATCCTGCGCGATGTTCTCATCATTGCTATACCACACGCTTCGTCCGCCCAGCAATTTTTCCCGTTTTTCTATGTTGATCACACGGAACTGTCCGGCCCAGTCATAAATGTCGCCAAACAAAAACCGGTGTATCTGGCATAAGCCCTTCGGAGAAAAATCATGAAACCCCTGTTCATAGAGCAGCATCATGTTGGCACGAGATTGTTCTGCTTCGATCAATTCGAGCGTTTTCTCATTCTTGATCTGTAGCTTGTTGCGCAATACCGGCGCATCATCATACAGATAAATGTCAGGCATGGTACTTCACCTGTTCGGCCATTCTCCGGTGAGAAGCCAGCAATGCGGTTTTCATCTGCTCACCCGTGATCTCGCCCCGCGCCCAACAAAGGGATAGTGTGCGGGCATAGTCGGAAACAGGAACGCCCTCAATGGCGTTGATCGCATCCGCCGTTTTTACGGCAGCCACGCGGCGACTCAGTTGCTTTACGGTCATCGATCATCACCTCATTTTTAGCATACCACATAGCCGATAAAAACGGAAGAAAAACTTTGGCGGCCGCAATGGATTCATGATGTCATTTGCTCCTGCCGCTGTGCTTCCTCGTGGTCATCCCGCTTGTGTCCCATGGCCATGCGTTTCTCCTGCAATCGCCTGCGGCGCTTGGAGTCGATACGCAGTGTGGCGGGAGAGATCAGCGCGTCATGGTGGAAGATGTTACCGAGATGATGCAGCAGGCGAAGGGTGGCAGGGAGTATAGATGTATTCTGCGCCGCGACTGTATCCCGTGGTCGCTCCGCCACTGCAATAGGGGGCGGGAGCGGCGCTTGCTCAGCAGTTTTCGCCGCAGGATCTTCGGTCAGCCGGATATGCTCCGCTTCCCGGATGACGGCATTCAGCAGCACACGGAACTCTTTCTGCTGGGAAAGCGGCAGGTGTTGGCGCGGGTTTTGATTATGAAACCGCACCAGCTCGTCCTTCACCTGATTCCATTGCGCATAGCACGCCGCCACCTCTGGCAGCTGTGCCAGCCGGTCTACAATGGCGTCTACCGTGGCCTTTACCGGCTTGGGCAGATACCCGTACTGGTGCTTGCCGCTTAATTGGGAGAGCTGCTGCAACAGCTCCAGCATCATCTGCTCTATTCCTGTATCCGGGCAAGTCCGCTGTTCCATCTGCGCGGTCAGCTCCAGCAGCTTTTCCTGTGCCGTTTGGATGCTGCGCTTATAAATGCTCTCCTTGCGGATATAAACATCCTTCAACTCCTCCCGGAAGATGGTGCCGGTGAGCTTGGAACGCATGGCGAAGATACCTTTCTTCGTCAGGTGTCCCATCCTCGGATCGTCCGACCACACCATCATGTGGACGTGGGGGTGATGCCCCTCGTCATGAAACGCTGCGTACCACCGCAGCTTGTCCTGCGGGATGCGCAGTGCCTCCGCCAGTGTGCCGGACTGCTGGAGCAGCAGGGGACGCCAAGCGGCGGCATTGTCGTAGCCGGTCTGCACGGCATCCTCCCGCCGCAGAGAAAAAATGAATGTCCACACGCGGCCTGTGTGGGCGTTCAATTCTGCCACGGCTTTGTTCAGATCTGTGACCGGCGCTGCACTGAACAGCCCATGCCCACCGTGCTTTTCCGCCCGTGGCCGCTGGGCGATATACTTCATGTAGCCGCTCTCCGGCTCCATCTCGTGCAAGTGGCTATCCAGCGCGGCGGCGATATACGCCGATGCCGTGGCGCGGTTCGGCGTGGAGAGATAGTCCTCATACTCAAACAGCTCCTTCGTGTCGGGATAGTCTTTCAGCAGATCCGCTATGAGCTGCCGTTGCTTTTCCGTCACCGGACCAGTGTCACTGGTGATCTCCACACCGTCCCGCTGGGCGATGTATTTCATGTATCCGGTGCTACCGCCTTTGAAGTAGCCGCTTTTCTGTATCAGCCGCGCCACGGGTTACTGCCTCCGGTGCAGCCGCAGGGCGTCCCGGAAGGAGAACGCGCCCTGTGTATCGGTCACCTCCCGGACGCTGTACCCACGATACTTGCGGTACATTTCGGCGTCCATATCAGCGTCCTCCGCCAGCAGGTGGTTGGTGATGCTGTGTTCTACCGCCAGATTAAACAGTAGCTTGCCCACCCGTCCACAGTACACGCCCAGCGAACCTTCCAGTACATCCAGCAGCACTTTGGGCAGGAACGCGCTGGCTCTGCTGGTGTGCAGATAGCCGTCATAGAAGCGGATAGCTTTTTCTACGAACTCATTTCGTGTAGGACAATTATCATCCTTATACATCCTCTCCACCAGCTTCCATGCCTCGTCTGAGAGCCAGACGGTGTGTCTGCTTTTCTCTTTATCTTCCATATCCAATTCTCCTGTTATTTTTGTAAAAGCGTCATAGAAAACCGCACAGGGCGGCGCAAATCGGCTGTTTCGCAGCCAAACAGCGTCACGCCGTGCCGTAAACCGTTGAAAGAGCGTCATTTCCCGACGCCGCAAAACCCGCCGTGGCAGTCCGCACTGCGGGCTGCTGTGATGGCCCTTGGCGCAATTAAAGCGCCAAGGGTTTTCACCTGCCCACCTTTCGGCGCACCGAAAGCCCTCTGAAATCCGCTCAAAACCGCTCCAAACAGCCGGGGCCGCTACCGTTACTCTCCCGCGCTCCTGCGAGGCCACAAACCGGCCCACAGGGGCAAACACGGGGCTACATCTGTATCTGCTGAGACGGCCCCGGCTCCTCTTGAAGCTGCCTGGCGAAATCGCACAGGCTCATGCCGTTTTGCTGCTGGCAGAACGCCTCCATCTTCCGCGCCAGCACCTCCTGCTCGGCAGCGTTCAGGTGGTAGCTCCAGTTCTCCTCCGTACCGTCACCCTTGCAGAGATTCAGCTCCAACGTATCGCACGGTCTATCCCGCATGATGTCGTAGTTGGCGTAGATATTCAGCCAGTCATCGTTCTCATCCGTGCAGACGAATGTGCCGAAGGCGGCATCCACATCGAAGTCCGCCTGCACATAAAAATTCAGCTTCCCGTTTTCCATCATGACCTCATCGCTGAACGAAAAATTCTGTGCGGAGAGATGCCCCGCCGACGTGAGCTCCTTGCCGCCCAGATGCTCAAGCAGCTTGCGCCATTTCTCATCATTGGATGCAAATTGTGGCCGGGTGGCATGATAGGTTGCCGTGGACATATCCCGTATGGACCAGCTTTGCCATCCGTCCATAATATTGACCGCGGAGAATTCCTGCTTATCAAAACTGATGTCGAATACACCGGTGACTTTACCGGTGTTCTCCATACGGAGTGCAATTAGCTCATCGTATTCCTCTGCCGCGATGGGTCGACCATCCGCAAACATTTTGATAAACAGATTCGGCGCAGTACCGTTTCTGCACATCGTATAGATCCGCAGCTTCTGGGCTGCAGTCAGCAATTCCTCGCCGGGTGTTGTTTTGAAATACCACTCACGTCCGTTCTCTGTCACATGATAGGCGGCATAGGTGCGGGCTGCTTCCTCCGCCTGCCGCGCGGCAAGATCCTCCTGCCAAATCTCCCGGCTGATACGATCGTACTCCTGCCTCGGGAGCTGATCGCACAGGTCGTCCAGCACATTCTCCAGATGCTCCTGCAAGGTTTTATCCTTGAGGTGCTTCTCGATAGCAGCCTTCCATCTCCGGTCGATCCACAGCATGATGTCCACAGAATCCGCCATGCTACTTTACCTCCTTCACCGCACCACTACCAGCCGACGCAACGGCAGGCAGCGCGTGCTTTATCTCGGCAGAAGCTGCCTGCGGCTTCGCAGCCTTGGGCGGGCGCTTAGGCTTGGCAGTAGGTGCAGCCCTGCTGTCCAAATATTCCCGCACCGGTTCCGGCACAGTTTTCTCATAGAGTTGCCGGAGCGCGTCCTCCATACGGCTCTGCACAGAGGAATTCTCTTTTTTCAGAGAAAACTCCAGCGCGTCCAGCTTGTCCTCATCAAAAGCAAGGGTGATGTTCACTTTCTTCATGTTGGCCTCCTTAATCATACTTGATATACGGGATCTCCAGCCAGTGCGTCCAGCCGCGACCCTCAAGCTGTGTTTTCACCACGCCGTACTTGGTACCCATGGCTTCTATCACTTCACCGTTTCCGATGTATACGCCGATGTGTCCCGGCTTCCACACCGCCAGTCCCGGCGTGTCCGGCATGGTCTGGATCGCGCCCTTGCGCACGGCGTTGTAGTACATCTCGTTGGCGCCGATGTCCGGCATGCCGTTGCTGCCGTACTGTATCTCCATGGTCTCTCCATCCAACCAGCCGTAGCCCTTGATCAGTCCCACGCAGTCGGCGGTGCGCTTGTCCAGCCAGTTGGCCCTGATGAACGCGGCGTATTCTCCCACGCCCTCCGGGTACTGCGTCAGCTTGTATTGCAGCAGCTCCGGTGTCAGCACCTGTCCGTAGGTACCCCACACATAGCCCCAGCCGGAGTTCCATGCGTTGGTCACATAGGTCACAAGGTCAGCGGCGTTTTTGGTAGACGCATCCGTAAGCATGGCGGCATCCAGCTCCACCGGTGCGCTGCCGCCCGCAGCGTATGCGCCGTCAAAGGTATCGCCGCCGCTGCTGCCTGTTACCATGGTGTAGATGTGGGCGGCGTTGGCCTTGTCCTCCTCTGTCACCGGCTCGCCCTGCCACGCTGTCAGCTTTTCATAGACCGTGGCCAGCGGCAGCGGTACCGCTACTTCGTAGGTCTCTGTCTGCACGGTCACGTTGCCGTTTTCGTCCGTGACGGTGGTGGTACGGGTGCGCTCCTGCCATTCATAAAAGCAGTCCACAAAGTTGGCGGCGGCGCGGCGGGTAGGCGCTTCGTCTCCAAAACAGAGGGCAAAGAAGATAGCCTTGACCTGCAAAGGGTCAAGGCCGCCGCTTTCCGCCTTGGCATTCACGGCGGCTGTCGCCGCATCCAGAAGGGTAAAAGCTGTCCGCATCTCGGAGATGTGATTTTTGTATTCCGCGGGGATCTTGTCTGAGAACGCCGGTCCATAGAAGGACGCGGACACGGCAAAATCATTGTGTTCCACCGCGGCGGTGCCGAAGCAGCACAGGAACGCTGTCAGCAGGATCAACGGAGAGAGGATGAGGGCGATGACCCACCCTACCGTTTTGCGGCCTTTTTCGCTGGCCAGCAAAGCCGTCGCCAGCCGTGCCAACACAGGGGACGCCATCAGCGGCCACCTGCCGTGCCGAACAGCGCCGCCTTGTGGGGCGGTGCTTTCACCTCCAGCAGGTACCGCTCCGCGCCGCACTTGAACAGGCACTCGCCACGCCGCGCGTGGCGGATCAGCTCAAACTCCGCCTCGTCCAATTGCAGCATATCCATATAGAACCGTCTGCCGATGGAGCCGGGATTGAACAGAAACTGGTGGGGCGGGATGGCGAACAGCGGCTTGGTCATCTCCCGCACACCCTCCTGATCGAAGTCCTCCAGATTCTGGGACGCCATCAGCAGGGCGGAGTCCCGCTTCCGTACACGCTTCAGGCAGTTGCGGATATATTCTATGGCCACGGGATTGGATAGCCACAGATACAGCTCATCCAACGCCGCCACTGTGTTGCCCGCCGTCAGCAATCTGTCCGACATATACGCCAGCACATTGAACAGCAGCGCGTTCCGCAGACTTTTGGCCGCCGTCAGCATGCCGCCTACGCCGAACACAAGAAACCTGTCGCCGGTAATGTTGGTATGTCCGTTGAAGAACGGCGCGTCCGCGCCCATGCACAGGGAGTGCAGCCCCAGCAGCACCTCCTGCAGCAGCTCCCGCGTATACAGGCTGCCCGCCTGATAGTGCCGCAGCTCCTCCTCCATAAGTGCGTACAGGTCGGAGAGGATGGGATAATCCTCCGGCGCAAGCTGCCGGAAGTCCGTTTCCTCCGTAATGCCCCACTTCTGATACAGCTTGGACAGCATGATCTCGATGGTATCCAACTGAGGGTCGGAGAACTCCTTGTAGGCGCGAAAGAAATCCTTCAGGAAGGAGATGTGCCGCGCCAGCAGCGTGGACTTGCGGAACGCCTCGGGGACGGACTCGTCTGTTTCGGAAGTGTCTCCCTCATCCCAGCACCGCACCTCCAGCACATTGATGCGCTTCTCACCGGCCATAAGGTCGATGAAGCAGCCGCCTAAATTCCCGCACAGCTCCTCCAGTTCATGCTCGGCGTCCAGTGAGATGACAGATTTTCCCGCCTCCAGCAGATTGCAGATCAACAGCTTCATGAGATAGCTCTTGCCCTGACCGCTGTTGCCGAGAATGAGAATGTTGGCGGAGGTCTTGTCGCTTTCCCTGCGGTCGAAGTCCACCACGATATTGCTGCCGTATTTATCCTTACCGATGTAGATGCCCTTAGGGTCGGTCTTGCCGGAGTAGTTGAAGGGATAGAGATTGGCCACGCTGCCGGCAGGCAATACACGCTCGAACTCCCGCCCCAGCGCGTTGTGTCCCACGGGGCTGACGCAGCAAAATCCCTGCTTCTGCCGCAGGAGCAGCTTGTCCACATTCAGCTTGCAGCGCACCAGCTCTGTCAGCACATCGGTCTGCAATCGCTTCAGCCCTTCCATGCTGTCTGCTGTCATCTCCAGATACACGGCGCAATGGAGCAGTGGCTCATGCTCCCGATGCATCTTATGCACCAACTCCGCCACATCCCGCAGGTTGCTCTCGGCCTCCACGGTCTGCCGCAGCTTGTTGGGGTCTGAGCCGTCCAGCTTATTCTTTTTGTTGGCGTTGTCGATGATCCGATCCTCCTCGCCGGGAGATACCTGACGGCAGTAGATCCGCAGGGTCACGCCGCTTTTCTCGCCTAAGTGCCGCAGGATGGCCTGCGCCTCGGTGCTGGCGGGATATTCCCGCAGCGCCCACACGCAGCGATAGGTGCTGCCGAAGATGTAATGATCCACCTCAAACTTCACCACACCCGGCGCGATGCAGTCCAGATAGGTGCGCAGGAAGGCTTCCCGCGGGGTGGGTTCTTTTTTCCGAAAAGGGTTTTTCATATGCCCTCCCATCACAGCAAATAGAAGTCTATGCGCGGCTCCAGCTCCGGCTCCTGTCCGGTGAACTGTTCCGGCTCACGGAACAGTTCCATATACCGCGCCACCTGCTCGTCCGTCAGGGAGCAGAGACCGCCCTCCAGATCGTCTCCTACCAGAAAGAACGGCCCGCAGATGATGTCATCCTCCAGCCGCCGGTTGGGTGCCATGCCGTTGAGCTTCCCCTCATCGTTGCAGCAGAGCAGCACGCCGTCCTCCATATACACCGGCTGGAACAGCCCCTGCACCTCCTGCTGGATGGCTTCCAGTCCGTCCGCCATCTCCTTCACATAGGGCGCTTTCCCCGGTTCGATTTTCAATATCCGCATTTTATTCCTCCATTTCCGTTGTCAGCCACTGTGCGCCATCCACAAGGTCAAAGCTCTCATGGGTGGCGTCCTGTTCAAAATAGATTGCCAGCAGCTCCAGCAGCTTCTGCCCCTCGGCACGCCGCACGGCAAAGCCGCTGTCCCGGAGCTGCTGCTCCACGGCGGCATAGTGGACAGCACCGTCCGTTTTTCGTTGCCGCAGCACGAAGCAGAACTCCCGCGAGGACGCCATCATGGTCTGTGTGTCGTCCAGATGCTGCCGATCCTGTGTCAGCAACCTGCGGATGGCGGGGTTGTCCTCCTGCTCCAGCCGCTGGCGGTAGAACTGCCGGTTGTCCTGAAAGGACTCCTTGGAGTCCAGTGCCAGCAGCTCCATCTCCGCCATGGCCTTCAGCATGTTCAGCAGCGCCATTACCCGCGACCGGACGCCCTGATCCGGCAGGACGTTCAGGTTGGTGGGCTGCACAAGATAAAAGGTCAGCTCGCCGTCCGCAGTCTGAACGCCGCCTGCCACGATGTCCTCGATGCCCACCAGCTGGCGGGTGGACTTTTTTCTGTTTTTCATGTCGGTTCCCTCCACTCGTAGTATTGCTGCCCGAAAAAGAAAAACACTGCGGCGTGGCGCAGGAAATCCAGCATACTGACGCCGTCATGCCGAATGCAGAGAAAGGCCAGCGCCGCCGTGACCACCATGGGGACGACAGCGCCGGTCTGGGCCAGTGCCACTGCCGACAGCAGCAGTCCGATGCCGATAAACGCCACATCCCGCAGCGCCCACAGCCACAGCATGGGCCGAGCCGTCAGGTTTTCGGGGTAAATATAAATTGTTCTCACCTCCATGAGATGCCAAGTGGCCGCGGGTTTCCCCGCGGCCGCTCCTGTTACTTGGTTATTCCGTTTCTGCATTGTCCAGCGCATTCTCGATGAGCTGGATGAGGAATTGCTTCTGCTTGAGGTTGTGTGCTGCCAGATACTCTTTCAGCCTGTCGAAGAGTTCTGCCGGGATCTGTACCGCCAAGGTCCGCTCTGCTTTCATTCCGCCGCCTCCTTCAAAGTGTTCGGTGAAGATGCGCTCCACATATTCTGCCAGCGTTGCCAGCTCCATTTCTTCTTTCTCTGCCATGATTCTTGCGTGAAGCTCCGCCGGGATCATGGCGCAGAGGTTCTTTTTGCCCTCCATTGGCCTGCTCCTTTCCTTGATTTTGCAAGCAAAGCATACCGGAAGAAGTCATGGAAAGCTATTCACCAAACTCAACGAAGAAGTCATGCGAAACGGAAGCAACATCACCAATGCAGCTATACCGCCCGAAGGACTGCGGCGATCCGTCCCATGATGAATTCCACACAGGGGATCGCCACGCTGTTGCCCAGCGCCTTATAGCGGGCGCTGTCAGACGCGCCGGGGATATCCGTCCAGCCGTCCGGAAAGCCCTGTAACCGTTCGCACTCCAACGGAGTCAGGCGGCGGATGAGATAGGCGCAGGCTTCTGCCTGCTGGCAGACGAGGTCGGTGGCATCCTTATGCTGTCGGGCGCTCTGGGTGCTGACCACCTCGCAGTCCTTGAATTCATCCACCCGCTGACGGGCATAGACCGCGTGGCGATCCATAGCAGTCAGCGTATAGGCAAGCTCTTCCTGACAGCCGAGGCCGTTGCCGCCGTTCTGCGGCTGGCGATCCACGGTATTCCCGGCGATGCAAATAGTATCAGGCTCCTGCTCCACCAGCGGCACATTGTTTCCGCCTGTGCCGTAACGGGCTGACATCGTGGGCGCTACCTTGTGCGGGCCGGTGTAGCGGCTGTCGATGCCGTGATTTTCATATACAAGCGGCTGATGTCCATGCTCCTGCGCCCGCAGCGTACCAGACACATTCTCCGAGCATTCCATGACATTTCCGCCCTGATCGTTGAGACACAGGACAGACGGCATACAGTTCCCGCTTGCCGAGCCTTTCAGCGTAGGAGCCAACTCCTCGCCGTAGCCGATGCTTCCGGCAGACGCTCCGGCACCGGCAGAAAAACCGGCGGCTACAAAAGTCTGCTGCTTCATGCCGGGACTGGCTTGCAGCGCACCTGCAACGTTGTGCAGATCCCGCACCTCATCCCGCTGATTGGCGGCAAAAGCTGTAATTTCTCCTTCATCCGGCTGCGTCACAAAAGTTTGCATTTGCATATTGGAAGTTGCCATCAGCGCGCCGGACACGCCGTGCAGATCAATGCCCTCGTCCCGCTGGTTGATGTGATAAGCATCCAACCCAGTAGGCTGACCATCCGGCCGCATAAGTCCTGCCTGTATCTTCAGTGCACGCGCCAGCTTTTTCGGCAATTCCTTGCCGCGTTCAGATGCTCGGCGCAGGATGCCCATGCAGGCTTTCGGGGACAAATAGTATTTGATCGGCGGATCTGCCTGCAAAATCTGCGACAAGGAAGATCCTTTTGCGTCGCTGGGCGACACCCCAGTATTGAGCGTCGAGGCACCGCCACGCCAAGGAGAAATCATCTCCCAATAGGATTCGCCCAGCAGATTGCCATGACCATGGGTAAGGTCCAGGGACATGAACGGAATCGCACTTAACTCGGACAATTTCTTCGAGGACGATCCGGAAATCTTCGCCCTTGGGCGTTCCGCTGGAAAAGGCTCCGGGGACGTTCTCCCACAATAAGTATCGAGGTCGTACATGGATATCTGCTCTGCCTCGTAATTGGTCTGCATATCTCATCTCCTTTACCAGCCTGACCTGCTCCATAAAAAGGCCGGAGCGTGCGCCGGCTAATCCGGCTCTCGCTCCGGCCACGGACAGGTCCTGGCACGGACTGCCGCCGCAGATGATATCCACGGGCGGCAGCTCCGCGCCTTTGAGCTTTGTAATATCCCCGACATGAGCCATGTCGGGGAAGTGTGTCATGGTCACTTCGATTGGGAACGGTTCGATCTCCGACGCCCATATCGGCGTGATCCCGTTTCGTATCGCTGCCAGCGGAAAGCCGCCGATGCCGTCGAACAGGCTGCCCATCGTCAGTTCACTCATGCCGCAGCCGCCTTTGCTACGGTTTTTGTGATGTTG